>NZ_WNXE01000660.1:0-931 GCF_010993615.1 Arhodomonas sp. KWT
GCTCAATTCGGTTGAGCACCGGCAGGCGGTGGCCGCATTCTTCGGGGCAGAGGGTGACGGATAATCATGAAATGCCGGATCGGCTGCGGCGCCTGCTGCATCGCGCCGTCCATCTCCTCGCCGTTGCCCGGAATGCCTGAGGGCAAACCGGCGGGCGTACGCTGCGTGCACCTGAGCGCGGATAACCGCTGCGGGCTGTTCGCCAGCCCCGAGCGGCCCGACGTGTGCGAACGGTTCTCGGCGACGCCCGAGCTGTGCGGCGACAATCGCGGACAGGCGCTGGCGCGCCTTGCCCGCCTGGAGAGCGAGACGGGGTGAACGCACGGGCAGCCGTTCCGGCAGAGACGCTGGAAGGAGTGCCCATGCGCCGACGGAACCGCCTGCCACTGATCCCCCTTGTCGCCGTTGTGCTCGCCGCTGCGGGTCACATCACGGTTGCCTCCGCTCAGGACGGGGACGATGTCCGCGTGTTCGAGCGGGTGACCGAGCGGGCGCGCGCGCTCGCGGGCGAGGATTACCAGGCGCCGGATACGGCGCTGCCGGAGTCGCTGGCGTCGATGGACTACGACGCCTACCGCAAGATCCGTTTCCGCCCGGACCGTGCGATCTGGAAGGGGGAACGCCTCTTCGAGGTCCAGCTATTCCATCCCGGCTTTCTCTACAACGAGCCGGTAACCATCCATCTGGTGGAGAACGGTCAGGTCCGTACGCTGCCCTTCGACCCGGGCCTGTTCCGCTACGACGGCGGAGAGATCTTCGAGGGCGAGCCCCCGCAGGGACTCGGTTATGCGGGTTTCCGCCTGCATTTCCCGCTCAACCGGCCGGACTACGCGGACGAGGTGATCGCCTTCCAGGGCGCCTCCTATTTCCGCTTCCTCGGCCGGGGTGAAGGCTACGGCATGTCCGCGCGGGGACTGGCCATCGACACGGC
>NZ_WNXE01000661.1:0-931 GCF_010993615.1 Arhodomonas sp. KWT
CGCCACGCAGGCCTGCGGATGGATGCCCGCCGGCCGTTCGCGCTCGGGGTGCAGCAGCCGCGCCGCCCGCGCGAACATCAGGTGCGGATTGTCGGCGATCAACGCAGCGGAAACCAGCCCCGCCGCATCCTCGCGCAGGATTACCGCCGAGGCGCGCGTATCCGCGAGCTCGTCACGGTGGCGGTCGCCGGTGAAGAAGCCGATCGCCCCCGGTCCGGCATTCCCCAGCGACGCCACCCGGTCGATGCGTATGTCGCCGTCGCCCCGCAGGCCGCAGCCGGTCGCCTCGGCCAGCTCGCGGAGCGTCATTGAGCTGCTCGCGTTCACGAAAGTCCCTTTGCCCGGGCGGCGTCATCCGCCCTGCTGGTTGCGCTCGAACTCCTTGCGGAGGCGCTCGATGATGCGGTCCGTGATATCCACCGCGTCGCTGGCGTAGATCACACCGTCACTGACGACCAGGTCGTAGTCCTGACGCTTGGCGTAGTCGCTCACCGTCTGGAGGATGCGCCGCTGGAGCTCGCCGAGCTCCTCGTTGCGACGCATGTTGAAGTCCTCGCGGAACGCCTCCTGGGTGCGCTGGATATCACGGCGCAACGAGACGATCTGTCGCTGCAGCGACTGGCGGTCCGACTCGCTCATCGAGGCGTTGTCCTGCAGGCGCTGCTCCAGCGAACGGAGCTTCTCCTGCATCGACACGATCTCCTGGTCGCGGGGCGCAAACTCCTTCTCGAGCTTGCGCCGGGCCGCATCCGCCTGCGGGGCGTTGTTGGAGACCTTGGCCGGATTGACGAACCCGATCTTGATCTCCGCCGCCCCCGCCGGCAGCGCGAACGCCAGCCCGGCGGCAAGCGCCGTGACCAGTACCGCGCCCGTCACACGGCGGTGCCGCATGGCCGGCGCCGGCCTAGAAGAACGTGCCCAGAGAGAACTG
>NZ_WNXE01000662.1:0-930 GCF_010993615.1 Arhodomonas sp. KWT
AGGCGGTTGTGGCCCGGCTCGGTGCCGCTCAGCCAGAGGATGCGCCCGAGGATCCAGTCCCGCCCGGGATGGGCGTCCGCCAGCGCCGGGGTATAGCGCTCCCCCGTCGGACGCCGGCCCACGAATACCGCGTCTGCCGGCTCGCCGGCGCCGATGCACGCACGCACGATGTGCCGGCCCCGCGGTGTGCAACCACTGCCGTCGAGCTCGCCGGCGCCGTTGGCGCCGGTGGCCACCGGCCAGTCCGCGAGCACGGCACCGTCGCCGCCGTACAGGCGGAGACGCTGCGCGGCGAGGTCCACATGGATCCAGGGGACGCGGTCAGTCACCGGCGCGCTCCGAGGCGGACCAGTCCCGGTAGGGATGGCGCACCAGCGAGACGTTGTAGTAGCGCGGCAGGTGCGAGACCTCGTGCCCCGCCCAGTCGGGCCTCGTGAAGGCCTCTTCCGCGCTCGCGAGCTCGACCTCCGCGACCACCAGCCCGGCGTTGTCGCCCTCGAAGACGTCCACCTCCCAGGTGTGGCCGCCCACCGGCACGTGATAGCGGGTCTTCTCGATCAGCGGCCGGTGGCAGAGGTGGTCGAGCATCTCCCGTGCCTCCGCGGCGGGGATCTCGTACTCGTACTCGCGGCGCTGCACACCGAGGGTTGCGCCCTTGATGTTGAGCCACGCACGGACACCGGCGAGGCGCACGCGCACGCTGGCGTGGGCGTCGCCGCCGAGGTAGCCCTGGCGCATGGGCTGGCCGGCGTCCGCGGCGTTGCGCCAGGTGTCGCCGGTCACCAGGAATTTGCGTTCGATCTCTTCGGCCATGGCGGTATCCGGTCCGTCGTGCGGGCAATGGTATCCTACCGCGGTGTCTCACCCCAGGGAGATCCGCATGCTTACCGCCTCGGCGCTGCAGGCGCGGTTCAATAACCTGATCCCGCT
>NZ_WNXE01000663.1:0-926 GCF_010993615.1 Arhodomonas sp. KWT
TCCGCCTACTACCTCTGTGCCAACCGCGGCAAGCGCTCCCTCGCCGTCGACCTGGCGGACCCGCAGGGCCAGGCGCTGGTCCGCGACCTCGCCGCCCGCTCGGACGTGGTCATCGAGAACTTCAAGGTCGGCGGGCTGGCGCGCTACGGGCTCGATTACGACAGCCTGGCGGCCACCAGCCCGGGCATCGTCTACTGCTCGATCACCGGCTTCGGCCAGGACGGCCCCTACGCCAGCCGCCCGGGTTACGACGTGCTCATCCAGGCCATGGGCGGGCTGATGAGCCTCACCGGCCAGCCCGACGGCAGCCCCGGCGCCGAGCCCATGAAGACGGGCGTCGCCGTGGCGGACCTGTTCACCGGCGTGTACGCCAGCACCGCCATCCTCGCCGCGCTGCGCCACCGCGACCGCACTGGCGAGGGCCAGTACATCGACATGGCGCTGCTGGACGTGCAGGTCTCCATGCTCGCCAACCAGGCCAGCAACTACCTCGTCGGCGAGACCGTCCCCCGGCGCGCCGGCAACGCCCACCCGAACATCGTGCCGTACCAGGTCTTCGCCACCGCGGACGGGCACATGGTCCTCGCCGTGGGCAATGACGGCCAGTTCCGCCGCTTCTGCGACGTCGCCGGGCTGGCGGGCTACGCGGACGACCCGGCCTTCGCCACCAACACCGCCCGGGTCGCCCACCGCGGCGAGCTGGTGCCGGTGATCGCCGAGCGCCTGGCCCGCGGCGCCACCGCGGAGTGGGTGAGCGCGCTGCAGGCCGCGGGCGTGCCCTGCGGGCCGATCAACACCATGGACGCCGTGTTCGCCGACCCCCAGGTCCGCCACCGCGGCATGCAGGTCCGCGTGCCCCACGAGGCCGGCGGCCACGTGGACCTCGTGCGCTGCCCCATCCGCATGAGCGCCACGCCGCCGCGCAC
>NZ_WNXE01000664.1:0-920 GCF_010993615.1 Arhodomonas sp. KWT
CGGGGTCAACTGCCCGGGACCTCCGGCGGGGTAGAGTCGCGATATTTCCGAAAGATATATGGATATTCGGATAACACCGTGACAAACCCCGCCATCCACCGCCTGCACCGGCGCCCCGCCTGGGTGATCGGCCTGTGCCTGCTCATGCTGATGAACATGAGCATGCCGCTGGCCACCGCCCTGGGTGCCGGTGCGGCCGACGATGGCTGGGTCACCATCTGCACTGGGGACGGCTTCCGCCAGGTCCGCCTCTCCAAACTGCTCGCCTCGAACCACGATAGCTCCGCGCCGCAGAGCTGCCCCCTGTGCCCGGACACCCCGGGCTGTCACAGCATGGGTGCCGCCCCGGCACCGCCGTCCGCCGGCGGTGACATGGGGGGCATCCGCCGGCCTTTCGACGATCCCCGGCCGCCGATTGCCCCGGCGGCCGAGGTGAACGACTGGCCGGTGCCGTCCCAGGCGCGTCCCCGCGCGCCCCCCGTTCTGTCCTGACCGCGCCGCGGTAACACCGCCCGTGCCGGCCCTGCCACTGCGGACCGCGTCCCCGTAGTGCCGGTGGTGTGGGCCGGTGGTGCCGCGGCGTGTCCGTTTCCAGCGTCAGTAGCTATTCGAAACGCCTGCAGGACAGGAGGCATCCGATCATGCCCGTAACCCGTACCGTCCGCCGCCGCGCGCCCGTGGCCGGCGGCTTTTTCGCGGCCGCCGTCGCCGTGTGTCCGGCCGTCGCGGCCGAGCCCGGAGACACGTCCATCACCGTGGAGGACGTCGTCGTCACCGCCCCGATGATGGGCGATCCCTTCACCGTGGTGACCGACCCGCGCCGGCCCCGCCAGCCGGTGCCGGCCCCCGATGGCGGCGCCTATCTCAAGCCGATTCCCGGATTCAGCCTCTCGCGCAAGGGCGGGACCAACGGCGACCCG
>NZ_WNXE01000665.1:0-919 GCF_010993615.1 Arhodomonas sp. KWT
ACGCGCATCAGCAGCCGGCCGCGCTCGATGGCGGTGAGCCGGCCCCACTCGCCCTCCTCGAAGGCGTGACGGGCGGCGGCGACGGCCTCGTCCACCTCGGCGGCACCGCCGCGGGCGATCTGCGCGAACGCACCGTCGTCCGAGGGCGCGTGCACGGCGACCGCGCCACCACCGGCGGCGGCGCGCCACTGGTTGTCGATCAGGATCGTGACCGCTTCGCCGTCCGGCGAGATGTCGAGCTTCGTGCGGGTCATGAAATCTCCTCCTGTGTGGCGGCGTCCGCGTGGCTGCGCTCCAGGCTGCCCTCGCTCACCTCGCCGCGCTCTATGACGAGTGTCCGGTCGGCGAACTGCCGCAACAGCGCCGGGTTCGATTCGGTGATCACCAGGGTGATGTCTCGGTCACGCTCGCGCAGGGTGCGCAGCGCCTCCGCGTAACGGTTGGCCAGTGCCGGGGCGAGGCCCTGGAAGGGCTCGTCGAGGAGCACGACCCGGGTGCCGATCATCAGCGCCCGGCCGAGGGCGACCATCTTGCCCTGGCCGCCGCTGACCGTGCCGCCGGGGCGCTCGGCCATGTCCCGGAGCTCCGGGAGGATCTCGTAGACCCCGTCCAGCCGGCGCCGGATCTCCTCCGGTGCCACCCGCGCGGCGCGGGCCGGCAGCAGGATGTTCTCGCGCACGTTGAACGCGGAGAACAGCCGCCGGTCCTCGGGGGCGTAGCCGATCCCCAGACCAGGCCGGGCGTGGGCGGGGATGTCGTCGATGCAGCGATCGCCGAGATACAGCGAGCCGCTGTCCGGGGCGATGAAGCCCATGACCGTGCGCAGGGTCGTGGTCTTGCCCGCGCCGTTGCGCCCGATCAGCGCCACGGTCGCCCCGGGCTCGAGGGTGAAGTCCACGTCGCGCAGGACGGGCACCCC
>NZ_WNXE01000666.1:0-917 GCF_010993615.1 Arhodomonas sp. KWT
CGCACGGCGTAACCGTCCAGCCGGCCGGCGAGCGCCGGCAGCACCCGCTCCACCGCCCGGGTCGCCCCGGTGCTCGTGGGTATCTGGTTCACCGCGGCCGCGCGGGCGCGCCGCGGGTCCTTGTGATAGACGTCGCTCAGGACCTGGTCGTTGGTATAGGCGTGGATCGTGCACATCTGCCCGCTCTCCACGCCGAAGGCCTCGTGCAGGGGCAGGGCCAGGGGCGCCAGGCAGTTGGTCGTGCACGAGGCGTTGGAGACGATGCGTTCGTCGCCGCGGAGGCTGTCGTGGTTGACGCCGTAGACCACGGTCGCATCCACGTCATCCCCACCCGGCGCGGAGATCAGCACCCGCGACGCACCGGCATCGAGGTGGGCCGAGGCCTTCTCGCGGCCGGCGAAACGGCCGGTGCACTCCATCACCAGGTCCACCCCGAGGTCGCCCCAGGGCAGCCGGGCCGGGTCCCGTTCGCCGAGCATGCGCACGGCCTCGCCGTTGACCGTCAGCGCGTCCCCGGCGAGCGTCACGGCCCCCGGAAAGGGCCCGTGGGCGGTGTCGTGGCGCATCAGGTGCGCGTTGACGGAGGGCTCGCCCAGGTCGTTGACGGCCACCACGCGCAGCCGGTCGCTGCGTCCGGACTCGTAGAGCGCGCGCAGTACCGCGCGCCCGATGCGGCCGAAGCCGTTGATACCGATGGTGACCGCCATGGCCTCCCCTCCCTGACGGAGCGCCTCACAGCTGGGCGCGCGTGGCCTCCAAGACCGCGTCCGCGGTGATCCCGAAGTGCTCGTAGACGGCGCCGCCGGGGGCGGACTCGCCGAAGTTATCGACGCCGATCACCCGCCCGGTGGCCCCGACGAGACGCCACCAGGGATCCGGCAGCCCGGCCTCCACGGCAACCCGGGCGGTCACCGCCG
>NZ_WNXE01000667.1:0-916 GCF_010993615.1 Arhodomonas sp. KWT
GGGGCGGTGCCACCGCTGGGGCCGGCGTCGCCGGACGGTTTCCGGGTTCTCCACAGAAGCTGTGGATAACCCTGTGGAGGAAACGCGGATAAGGGATCTAAATCCCCGTCGTCACTGAGACGCTTTTGGATTGATCAAAAACCGGGCACGCTTGTATTAATTTGTTTAAAAACATGTTTTTAAATTGTTTTTCTATATTCCACATAAGAAATTTTTCCCAGATGACACACCCGTGAAGCCTCCGGAGGGGACCTGTGCATAAAAATGCCGATGTCAACCCCGGCGAGGGCGCCGTCTTCCTCGACGCCGATTCGCTGGACCGCGGTGACCTGGACATTTCCGCCCTGGAGCGTGAGCTGCCAGGCATGGCGTGGTACGGCACCACGCCACCGGAGCACGTGGCCGAACGCGTCGGCGATGCCGGCTGCGTGGTGGTCAACAAGGTGGTGCTGGACGCTGCCTTTTTCGAGGCGCATCCCGCGGTGGCGCTGGTGTGCATCGTCGCCACCGGCACCAACAACGTGGATCTCGAGGCGGCCGCCCGCCACGGCGTGACCGTGGTCAACTGCCAGGGTTACGGTACGCGCTCGCTGGCCCAGCACGTGCTCGGGCTGGTGCTGATGCTCGCGCGCAGTATCCCCGCCTATGTCGACGACGTGCGCGGCGGGGTGTGGAGCCGATCGCCGTTCTTCTGCCTGCTCGACCACCCGATCCGCGAGCTGGACGGCATGCGCCTCGGGCTCGTGGGCTACGGCGCCATTGCCGAGGAGGTCGGGCGTGTCTGCGCCGCCCTCGGCATGGAGGTCGTGGTGGCGGAGCGGGCCGGCCAGGCGCCGCGGTCGGGACGCGTGGGGTTCGACACGGTCGTTGAGACCAGCGACGTGATCAGCCTGCACTGTCCGCTCACGGAGCAGAC
>NZ_WNXE01000668.1:0-916 GCF_010993615.1 Arhodomonas sp. KWT
TCACCGAGAACATCCACAATGCCTACCACTATGCCGAAGGGCTGGCGCGCTTTCGTGACCGGATTCCGGTCGAGCCCACTGCCGCCGACGGCCTGAAACGCGTCGCCCGGGACCGGATCGCCTGGCTGGACGGCATGCTCGACGGGCGCACTTTCCTCGTCGGCGACCGGTTCACCATCGCCGATATCTGGCTGTACGTCTGGCTGGACTTCGGCGATTCCGTTGGCCAGCCATTCGACCGCGCCCTGGCCAACATCGCACCCTGGTTCGCCCGCGTCTCGGCACGGCCTTCCGCTGCCGCCAGCCTGCATCCGGACTGCCGTCCCGGTGGCGTACGCGGCTGACGCGGGGCCGCCTGGCGGTGGGGCAGCGGTGCGTGGGCGGTACCGCACATCGACTACGTGTTCGGCCACTCCTTTTCCTGCGGGTGCCGGCGGCGCAAGGCCAGCAGCACCGCGGCGGGGGCCGCGAGGGCCATCGCATACCAGGTGATGGCATAGCTCAGGTGGTGATTGGGGAAGTCGACGACCGTGAGCCCGCCGGCGGGCCAGCCCTGCGGGCCGGGCCGTTCACCGGCGTCGATGAAGTAGGGCGCGACCCGGTCGGCGGGCAGCCCCGCGGCGGTGGCGATGGCGGTGACGTCCCGGGAGTACCACGCGCCTTTCGCCGGGGCGTTGGCGCGGAAGACATCGCCGCCGGGTTTCGACAGCCGAAGCAGGCCGCCGACCGTCACTCGACCCTCTGGTCTTGGCATGGTGCGGAATGCCGGGGTGCCGGGCAGCGATTCGGGGATGTGGCCCCGGTTCACCAGCACGGTGAAGCCGCGCCCGGTGCGCAGAGGGGTCATGACCCAGTAGCCGTAACCCAGGCGGCTGGTACCGTGGACCAGGGTCTCGGCGTCGTGGAGGTAGTGCCC
>NZ_WNXE01000669.1:0-915 GCF_010993615.1 Arhodomonas sp. KWT
CCCACCGGCACCGGTGGATGTGCAGGCGACGCTGGCCGATCTCACCGCGCGCACGGTCGCGGACGCCCTCAGCGCAAGCACCGGGGGCAGTGCCGCGGCCCCGGGCCGGCTGCTGGTCTGCGGCGGCGGGGTGCACAACACCCATCTCATGGGCACGCTGCGACGACACCTGCCCGGCTGGCAGGTGGGCTCCACGGAAGAGATCGGCATCGATCCGGATTTCGTCGAGGCGGCGGCGTTCGCCTGGCTGGCACGTGAGACGCTCGCCGGCCGGCCGGGCAACCTCCCGGGTGTGACGGGAGCGCGCCGGCCGGTGGTGCTGGGCGGGATCTATCCGGCCTGAGGGCCTAGACGCCGAATGAGGAGCCGCAGCCGCAGGTGGTGGCGGCGTTGGGGTTGCGGATGATGAACTGCGCGCCCTCGATACCCTCGACGTAATCGATCTCGGCCCCCTCGAGGTAGGCACCGCTCATCGGGTCGATCAGCAGCGTCACGCCGTTCTTCTCGATAACCGCGTCACCGTCTTCCTGATTCTCGTCGAACATGAATCCGTACTGGAAGCCGGAACAGCCACCACCGGTGATATAGACCCGCAGCTTCAGGTCACCGTTGTCCTCCTCATCGAGGAGCTGACGCACCTTGAGTGCGGCGTTGTCCGTGAAGTTCAGCAGCTCGTCCTGCTCTTCGACCACTTCGCTCATGATCCTTTCGCCTCCTGGAGGTGGGCACTTCCCCTAAATGGTGGGGACGGCCCCGTTCGGAGTCAATTGCCGGCGCTCAGGGCAGCAGCGCCACGTCCCCGAGTCCCGCCGTCTCCGGCAGATCGAACATCAGGTTCATGTTCTGCACCGCCTGCCCTGCCGCCCCTTTGACCAGATTGTCCTCCACCGCGAGCACCAGTGCCATGTCGCTGTA
>NZ_WNXE01000066.1:0-4423 GCF_010993615.1 Arhodomonas sp. KWT
AAATCCACGCCATCGGCGCCTGGCTGCGGCGGGTGTTGGGTCTTTGACCGTCGCCCTCTCCGGGATAGCGCCGGCCCATTGCGGGCCGGTTCGGGTATGGCAGAATGGATACTTCTGACATGCCTACCGGTATCGCGATGATCAGTCGGCAGGACGCAAGGTCCACAACGGGCGGCCCGATAAGGAGCCCCTCTCTCCGGACGGGGCTGCGAGCTGCCGTGGTCGTGGTGCTGGTCATGGCAGTACAGGCGGCCGCCCTGTGCGCGCCGCTGCATGGCAATGCGCGTCCCGGTAGTGGCGGTCAGGTCCATAGCGGCCTTATCGGCGATCATGGCGATCACCACGCCACGTGCGCGCCCGGGGCGATGGATGTCACCGGGGTCCTCACGGCCTCCGACCGGGACCCGGATGTGTTGCCGGCGGCCGCGGGCCCTCGGCCCGTCACCGGTTCCTGGACGATAGCGGGTCCGGCGCATCGTCCCGCTGCGCCTCGACTCCACTCCCCCGGCCTCTATCTGACTACCCGCCGAATCAGACTCTGACTGCCTCGGGATAGCCCCCTGTAGGAGCCGGATGCATTTCCGGTTCCCCGGTGAGCGCCGGCAGGGCGTTCCGGGCATGAGCGCACCCGGTTTCTCCGGCCGGTAGCCGGCCGGTTTCCAGGTGTGTACCGGCGCCGCATCGGCGCGGGTTCCGGATTCCGTCCCGGCCAGCCGGGATGCCCGGGGGCTTACAGGCCGGTGATCCACCGGCTGCATTCCTGTTCGCTGCACTTGAAGGCCGCCGTCGTGGAAGGGCAGCCCCTGATGTGGGCGTGTCCGTCCGCGGCCGGGAACGGCCTCGTCGCCGAGCAGGCGAATACCAGGCATGAGGAGACCGAGAATGACGCGTACGTCAACGATCATTTCCGTCGCGGCGGCGTTTGCCGTGGCGCTGGCAGTCAATGTCGCCATCGCCGGTCCGGGGCATGGCGATCAGCACGGCTCCGGCTTCGCCGGCGGCCGGCCCGGCGACCCCGCGGAGGTTGACCGCACGGTCCGGATCACCGCCGGGGATACGTATTTCGATCGCCAGAGTATCGAGATCAGGGCGGGTGAGACGGTTCGCTTCGTCGTGACCAATAAGGGAGAGCTTGAACACGATTTCACCCTGGGGACGCCGAAGGTCCAGAAAGCCCATCGGGCCGAGATGGCCAGGCGCATGAGCGATGGCGGGGCTGAGGGTCACGCCGACCCGAATGCCGTGATGATCGACCCCGGAGAGACCGCGTCCGTCATATGGACGTTCGAGAGAACGGAGCGGTTTCTGTTCGCGTGCAACGTCCCGGGCCACTTCGAGGCCGGTATGCAGGGTGAGATCGACATCCGGCCCGTGCCGTCCGCGGGCGCCTGAGATAGGGGAGCAGGCGGCTTCCGCGCGCGTCGGGGCGTCCCGGCGCGCCTGAGACGAGCGAAAGTTGCGGAGCCGTTTCCTGCCGGCGTATTCTAAGCATATCCCACCCCACCCGGGGTGGGATTACGTATGGGTCTGGAGGGAGCCATGCACGGGAGTCGAGATAGCGTGAATCCGGGCACGGCAGGGACCCGGGATTCCGGCCAGGAGGCCGGGGCATCGGGAGGCGTCCGTTACACCTGCCCCATGCACCCCGAGGTCGTCTCGGATGCCCCGGGTGAGTGCCCGAAGTGCGGCATGGCGCTGGAGCCCCAGCAGGTCAGCGCGGCGCCTGCAGAGAACCCGGAGCTGAAGGACATGACCCGGCGTTTCTGGGTGAGCCTGGTGCTGGCGCTGCCGGTGCTGGCACTCGCGATGGGCGGCATGGTGCCCGGGGTGGATATGCAGGCGCTGGTACCCCACGCCGTGCGCAACTGGCTGGAGTTCGCCCTGGCGACGCCGGTGGTGTTGTGGGGCGGCTGGCCGTTCTTCGTCCGGGGCTGGCGTTCCATCGTGAATCGCAGCCTGAACATGTTCACCCTCATCGCCCTGGGGGTGGGGGTAGCCTACGTCTACAGTGTCGTCGCCGCCATTGCACCGGGGCTCTTTCCGGCATCGTTCCGGGGCGTCGGCGGGCGCGTCGACGTCTATTTCGAGGCGGCTGCCATGATCGTCACGCTGGTGCTGATCGGCCAGGTGATGGAGCTGCGTGCCCGCAGCCAGACCAACGCCGCGATCCAGTCGCTGCTCGGGCTCGCGCCCAAGACCGCACGCCGGATCGACGACGATGGCAGCGAGGCGGACGTCCCTCTCGAATCGGTGCAGATCGGTGACCGCCTGCGGGTTCGTCCCGGGGAGAAGGTTCCCGTAGATGGCTCGGTGATTGAAGGCGGCAGCTCCGTGGACGAGTCGATGATCACCGGCGAGCCCATGCCGGTGGCGAAGGCGTCGGGGGACCGCGTGATAGGCGCCACGGTCAACGGCCGGGGGTCGCTGATCATCGAGGCCGAGCGCGTCGGCAGTGACACGCTGCTCTCCCGGATCGTGGAGATGGTGGCCGAGGCGAGCCGCAGCCGGGCGCCGATCCAGAACCTCGTGGACGTGGTGGCAGCCTATTTCGTCCCCGCCGTCGTGGCCGCTGCCGTGATCACCTTCGCCATCTGGGCGCTGGTCGGGCCCGAGCCCGCCATGGCCTATGCGCTGATCAACGCGGTGGCGGTGCTGATCATCGCCTGCCCGTGTGCCCTGGGCCTTGCGACTCCGATGTCCATCATGGTGGCGAGTGGCAAGGGGGCCACCGCCGGCGTGCTGTTCCGGGACGCCGAGGCGATCCAGACGCTGCGCCGGGTGGATACCCTCGTCGTCGACAAGACGGGGACGCTGACGGAGGGGCGCCCGCGGCTCCAGGAGGTATCCGTTGCGGACGGGTTCGGCGAGGACGACGTGCTGTGTCTCGCGGCCACCCTGGAGCGGGGCAGCGAGCATCCGCTGGCCGCTGCCATCGTGGACGGTGCCGGCGAGCGGGGCGTCGAGCTCAAGCGCTACAGCGACTTCGAGTCCATTACCGGCAAGGGGGTGCGCGGTGCCATAGACGGACGCCGGGTCGCCCTGGGGAACCGGGCGCTGATGGACGCTCTGGGCATCGATGCGCAGGCACTGACTGAGCGTGCGGAGTCCCTGCGGGCCGAGGGCCGGACGGCCATGTTCGTTGCTGTCGACGACCGGGTCGCCGGACTCATCGCCGTCGCGGACCCGGTCAAGGCAGGGACGCCGGAGGCGGTTCGCGCGCTCCACGACGAGGGCGTGAGTATCACCATGCTTACCGGCGACAGCCGGACGACCGCGGAGGCGGTGGCCCGGGAGCTCGGTATCGACGAGGTGATCGCGGAGGTGCTGCCGGAGCAGAAGGCGGAACAGGTCCAGGCGCTGCAGTCGCAGGGGCGTTTCGTCGCCATGGCCGGTGACGGCATCAACGATGCCCCGGCCCTGGCCCGCGCCCAGGTCGGTATCGCCATGGGTACCGGCACCGACGTGGCCATGGAGAGCGCCGGCGTGACCCTCGTGAAGGGCGACCTGCGCGGTATCGTGCGTGCCCGCCGGCTCAGCCGGGCGACCATGCGCAATATCAAGCAGAACCTGTTCTTCGCGTTCGTCTACAACAGCCTCGGTGTGCCCGTTGCCGCCGGTGTGCTGTACCCGGTATTCGGCGTGCTGCTCTCGCCCATCATCGCCGCGGCGGCCATGTCGCTCAGCTCGGTATCGGTGGTGGGGAACTCGCTGCGCCTGAGGCGGCTGTCCATCGAATGATCGCTCGACGGCGGTGCGGTTTCTCCGGGGCGTTTCGCAGGGAGGATGGTAACGATGACTGACGGACACGGCGGCCACGGACACGCCGGGCATATGCCTTCCAGTGGGCCGGCCATGGTGGTGTCGGCCTGGCTGACCGGGATCTACTTCTTCATCGAGATGGGCATCGGCCTGTGGACCGGCTCAATCGCGGTGATTTCCGACGCCTTCCACACCTTTTCGGCGGTCGGGGGCGTCCTCGTCGCGATAGTGGCGGCCAGGATTGCCCGCCGTCCTGCCGATGCCGATCGCAGTTTCGGCTGGTATCGCGCGGAGATCATCGGTGCGCTCGTCAACGGGGGGTTTCTCGTGGGCATGGCACTGGTGGTGATCGTGATGGCGGCCATGCGAATGCTGGATCCGATCGAGTTGCCCACCGGCCCGATGCTCCTGGCGGCGGCCGGTGGCCTGGCCACGGAGCTCATCTCGCTGGGCATGATGTGGCGTCACAGCCGCAGTGATCTCAATGTCCGGGGGGCGCTGTGGCATATCGTCCAGACCTTCGTCGGGAGCCTGCTGATCATCGTCACCGCGGTGGTGATCCGCTTCACCGGTTTCCTGCTCATCGATCCGCTGCTCGGTATGGCGTTCGGCTTCGTACTGCTATGGGCGAGCTGGGGAATCCTCCGCGACTCCGCGCACGTGC
>NZ_WNXE01000066.1:4517-15313 GCF_010993615.1 Arhodomonas sp. KWT
CGTGCTGATGGAGGGGACGCCCCCAGAGGTTGCCCTCGATGACGTGAGCCGGGCACTGAACGGGGTGGATGGGGTCGAGGACGTGCATCACGTCCATGCGTGGGAATTGACCAGTGGGCGCCGCGTGTTCTCAGGGCATCTGCGCGTCGCTGAAGGCGTCGATACCCAGTCGGTCCTGAGGCGGGCCCACCATATGCTCCGCCACGATTACGGGTTCTTCTTCGTAACGCTTCAGGTCGAGCGGGGCTGCCTGGATGAGTCCGGTGCGGAGACGATCGACGTGACCCGCACCCCGGAGCCTGGCGCATGAATCCGCGAGCCATCGGGCTGCTGACGCTGATCACGCTTGGCGAGGCCACGATCGGCGTGTTCGTCAAGCTCACCGGTGGCGCGATACCGGTACAGACGCTGACGTTCTACGCGATGGGGTTCGCGGCCGTGTTCCTGGTCCTGGCCCGGGCGGCAGTGGAGCGGCGCTGGCCGCGGTTTCCCCGCGGCAATGTCCGGGATACGGCGGTTATCGGTGTCCTGATCGCCGCCCAGGGTGCTGCATTCAATTTCGCCATGTCGCTCGTGCCCATCGCCAATGCGGTGATCTTCTGGAGCATCGCGCCGTTTTTCGTCTTCATCTTTTCCGCCCTGTTTCTCCGTGAGCCGGCACGGCGTAGCTACATCCTCATATTCGCCGTCGCGCTTGCTGGCGTGGTGATGGCGAGGCCCTTCAGCGGCGGGTATGCGCTTGGCAATGCCGTGGCGCTGTCGACCGGCGCGATCTACGCGGCGATGGTCACCTACCTGCGCCACGAGGGGAAAACCGAAACCGGCAGTGACATCGCGTGGTCCATGCTCGTGGCCGCACTGGTGCTTTCACCGTCGCTGTTTGTCGCCGGCCCCGGCGAGGTGACCGCGTCAACGACATTCGGCTCAGGTGGTCTGGAGGTCCCCGTATTGCTCTGGGCTGCCGGGCTGGGCGTTGTCTCGACGGGTGTTCCCTACTTCGGGATAGCGATCGTGCTCAAGTCGATCAGTGCGAATGTCTATGCGCTGGTGGACATCATTGTCTCACCGGTGGTCGCTTCGTTTCTGGGGTTCCTGGTTTTTTCCGAGGTGCCGGGCGAGGGGATGGTCTACGGCGGCGCCCTGCTGCTGGGCGCGGGTTTCTGGTTGACCCGGGAGATGTCCCGGGATTCGGGTAACAGGGCGGTGCATCCCTGCCAGTGCACTGCCCCGTCCGTTAGCGGTTGATGGCAGCACAAGGAGGCCAAGATGATGTGGGACGGCATGGGGTGGCACATGAACGCCTCGGGCTGGGAATGGTTTCTTCCCGGCGCGATTCATATGGTGCTTTTCTGGGGGGTTCTCATCGCGGCAGCGGTGCTGTTGGTGAAGGCGCTCTCCGACGTGACAGCGGGCAGGCGGCGCGGCAGCCCGGTCGCGCACACGATCCTCGCCGAACGTTACGCCAAGGGCGAGATCGACGAGGAGGAGTATCAGCGGCGGCTATCGCATCTGAAACGATCCATCCATTAACGGCAGACAGGTCATTCTACCGCCATATCATGACGAGCCTGACGCTACATCGTGAACGGGGCCACGGCCACGCATGTGTGACGGGGGATCGCGCATGAATCCCGCAGTCTGGCGACGGCTGCTGCTGATGCTGATCATCTGCGGCATTGCCCTGCCCGTCCTCGCCGATCGTGGCGCCGGCGTCACGTTGCGAGTGGGTGATGACGAGGTGCGGGTCTATGCCGTGACGGCCGAAGCGCGGCTTCCTGCGCCGGGACTCGGCTCGTCCGGCATCGAACTCACCGATGCCGATCTGCACTGTGCCCAGACCCACGGTATGGTGCGCGCCAGCCTCGTTTCACTCGATCCCTGTGCGCCGTCCGTCGCCGTCGTGACGGCGAAAGGCGCGGCGCCGGGCTATGCGGTGCCGCCTTTCCGCCCGCCCCGGACCTGACGTTCTTCATCCCTGATTGCCTTGTTCCCCCGCGCCACGGTGTATCCCGGGCCCGGGGGTGAGAATCCGGACTTCAAGGAGAACGTCCATGTCGATCGACGACCGATCCGTGCCCGCACGGCCGCATCGCCGTCCGGGCGAAGCCACACGTAGCGTCTCCGGGGCGCGGTCCAAATACATGCTGCCGTTACTGGCGCTGGGAACCGTTGTCGCGGTATTCGGCGTCTCGCAGACGGGAGCGTCCCTGGGGATGCTCTTCTACCTGGTGCTGCTCGCCTGTCCGCTCATGCACCTGTTCATGCATCGGGGGCGCCACTCGGGCGCATCCGGGGACCACAAGGGAGGGGGCGAGAATGAGGGCTAGGCTGTTTTCGCTGCTATTCGCCGGGTTCGTCGCTGCCGCCTCCGCCGAGGTCTCGGCGGGACAGGCCTATCTCCCAATGGGACAGGCGCGGGGTATCGCGGTGGTCGATACACAGCGCGATGCCGTGGTCGGCCATCTGCCGGGGGTACCCTCCGGGCACGGCCTGGCCCTGAGTCCGGACGGTGGGCTGCTGGTGGCGGCGAGCCTGGCCGCCGGGGCCACCATGGAGGCCGGGGAACCGGAGCACGCGGCCCATCACGGCGGAAAGGCCGCTGCGCGTGAATCCGGCGGCGGTGGTGTCGTCACCCTGATCCGGGCCGCTACCGGGGCGGTGGTGGCGCGGATCGCGATCCCCGGGCCGAGCCATCACGTGGCAATCACGCCGGACGGGCGTTATGCCGTGGCGACGCTGATGCGTGACGGTGGCGTCGCGGTCATCGACCTGCGTGAACGACGCCTCGCCAGGGTGGTTCCCACCGGGGTCGCGCCTAACTATGCCGTGCCGGCCGCGGACAGCCGGACCGTGTACGTGAGCAATTCGGGCAGCGCGACGGTGAGCGTCGTCGACGTGGTCACGGGCCGCGTTCGCGACAGCGTGACCGTCGACGCCGGCCCCGAGCACATGGTGCTGTCCGGGGACGGGGAACGGCTGTACGTGAACGCCGCAGGTGCCGGGGCCGTTACGGTGGTGGCCCTCCCGGAGGGCCGGGTTGTGCGTAGCCTCGAGACGGGGCGTGATCCCCACGGCATCGCGCTCGGTCGCTCCGGGCGCCGGCTGTTCGTGGCCCTGACCGGCGAGGACCGGCTCCTGGCCATCGATCTGCGCGACGGTTCCCGCACCAGCCGCGTGCTGGCGCCGATGCCCTACCACCTCGCGAGGGTTCCCGGTAACGGCCGGCTCTACGTCTCCAGCCGCGGCGAATCCCGCGTCTGGGTGGTGGACGGCCGCGATCTGGGTGTATCGGCGTCGATCCAGACGTCCGCGGTCGTCCACCAGATGGCGATGTCCGCGGAGGCGGGGCAGTGAGGCGGACGATCCTCCCACTGGCCATATTTCTCGCCGCCGCGGTGCTGCTCGGCGTCGGCCTTTGGCTGGATCCCTCCCGGGTGCCGTCTCCCCTTCTGGGGAAGGCGGCCCCCGCCTTCTCGGCACCGCGTCTGTTCCGGCCGGCGGAGACGGTCACGGAGGGCGATCTGCAGGGGCAGGTCGTCGCCGTCAACGTGTTCGCGAGCTGGTGTACCGCCTGCCGGGAGGAGCACCCCTTCGTTGCCGCACTGGCGGAGCGGATCCCGGTGTATGGGCTGAACTACAAGGACACGCGCGGCGACGCCCGCGCGTGGCTCGCCCGCTACGGTAACGCCTATCGCGCGGTGGCCTTCGATCCGAAGGGGCGGGTCGGACTGGAGTGGGGTGTGTACGGGGTGCCGGAGACCTATATCCTAGACGCCGACGGCGTCATCCGGCACAAGCACATCGGTGCGATAGATGCCCGCGGCCTGAACGAGGAAATCCTGCCGCTGGTCTCGCGGCTGCTCGGGGAATCGGCATGATGGCCGTAGCGCACGCCATTGTGCCGGTGCGGACAATGCCCGGCCCCTGTCGCTGCCACGAACGCGCCATTCGGGTTCGTTATCGATCGAAGGGGAGGTAGGCGTGCCTGAAATCGCCGGTATCGGTCTGCTGACCGCGTTCGCCGCGGGCATCATCTCCTTCCTCTCGCCCTGTGTGCTGCCGCTGGTGCCCGGGTACGTCTCCTTCGTCGCCGGGCGCTCCGTGGAGGAGCTGCAGACGCTGTCGGGCTACCGCGAGCGCCTGGCGGTCGTCGGCATGAGTCTGTCGTTCGTGCTCGGGTTCGCCACGGTCTTCATGCTCCTGGGCGCGAGTGCCACCGCCATAGGCCGTGTGATGCTGGCCTACAAGGAGACGGCCAACATCGTCGGCGGCACGTTCGTGATCGTCTTCGGCCTTTTCATGAGCGGAGCGCTACGGCTGCGGTGGCTCCATGGCGACACGCGGTGGATCCACCGCCTCGAACAGGGGGGAACCCCCTGGCTGAGCTATCTCCTCGGCGTGGCCTTCGCGTTCGGGTGGACCCCGTGCATCGGCCCCGTTCTCGGCAGCATCCTGACCGTGAGTGCCTCCGGGGCGGGGAGCGGTGTCGCCTTGCTCGGCGTCTACTCGCTCGGGCTCGGTGTGCCCTTCCTCGCAACCGCGCTGTTCATCAACCGCTTTCTCGACAACCGTGCCCGCCTGCGTGCCTGGGGGCGGCCGCTGCACATCATCGGTGGCGTGGTCATGATCGTGGTCGGCGTGGCGATGGTGACCGGACAGCTCGCGCGGTTCAGCTACTGGCTCCTCGACGTTTTCCCCTGGCTCGGCCGTATCGGTTAGTGCCCCCGGTCGGCAGGCGTCCGTGACGGTGGGTACGAGGCCCGTGGGCCACCTCGCCACCCCGCCGGAAGCGCTGCACCGCCATGATGCATTGGCGCCGGTGCAGTGCACCACGCCGGGGTGCGTGTCGACCACCGGTTACGTTTCCGGGTTTGCCGGTATTCCGTGAATAACCTTTTAAGACAGTGTCTTGGGCCTATTGGCACGATCCCTGTAATGCCCCTTTCCGATGCCGCCGGGCGGCGGTGCCAAATCAAGCAACGATCGAGGAAGGGGCAGCCATGAGAACAATTCGTAAACGTCTGGCCGGAGTCGTCGCGGGCCTGGCGCTCGCCGGTTCGGTGGGCGGCGCCCACGCCGCCGAGGAGCCCATCAAGGTCGGTGTCCTCCACTCGCTGTCCGGCACCATGGCCATCAGCGAGAGCACGCTGAAGGACACCATGCTCATGCTCATCGAGGAGCAGAACGCCAAGGGCGGCGTACTCGGCCGCAAGCTGGAGCCGGTGGTGGTCGACCCCGCCTCCGACTGGCCGCTGTTCGCCGAGAAGGCCCGCCAGCTCATCACCCAGGAGGGCGTGGACGTGATCTTCGGCGCCTGGACGTCGGTGTCGCGGAAGTCCGTGCTACCGGTGGTCGAGGAGCTCAAGGTGCCGCTGTTCTATCCGGTGCAGTATGAGGGCGAGGAGTCCTCGAAGTACGTGTTCTACACCGGTGCGGCGCCGAACCAGCAGGCGATCCCGGCGGTCAACTACCTGCGCAACATGCTCGGCATCGAGCGCTTCGTGCTCGAGGGCACCGACTACGTCTATCCGCGCACGACCAACAAGATCCTCAAGCGCTACCTGATGGACCGCGGCGTGGCCGAGGAGGACATCCTGGTCAACTACACGCCGTTCGGCTTCTCCGACTGGCAGAGCGAGGTCGCGCGGATCAAGGAGTTCGGTTCCCAGGGCAAGCCCACGGCCGTGGTGTCCACCATCAACGGTGATGCCAACGTGCCCTTCTACAAGGAGCTGGCCAACCAGGGCGTGTCCGCCGCGGACATCCCGGTCATCGCCTTCTCGGTGGGCGAGCAGGAGCTCTCGGGCATCGACACCGCGCCGCTGGTCGGGCATATGTCCGCCTGGAACTACTTCCAGAGCATCGATACCCCGGCCAACGAGGCCTTCATCGAGCGCTGGCACGAGTACATCGGTGACGACTCCCGCGTGACCAACGATCCCATGGAGGCCCACTACATCGGCTTCAACATGTGGGTGAAGGCCGTGGAGAAGGCCGGTACCGCCGACCCGGAGGCCGTGGTCGACGCGATGATCGGCGTCACCGCGCCGAACCTCACCGGCGGCGTGGCGGCGATGATGCCCAACCACCACATCACCAAGCCGGTGTTCATCGGCGAGATCCAGGACAACGGCCAGTTCGCTGCCGTCTGGCAGACCCCGGGCATGGTCGCGGGTGATGCCTGGTCGGATTTCCTGCCGGAGAGCAGCAAGATCATCTCCGACTGGCGCGAGCCGCTCGCCTGCGGCAACTACGACGTCACCACCGGCGAGTGCTCCGGCCAGGAGTACTGATCGTCGCTGCGGGGCGGTGCCGCCGGCACCGCCCCCACCCCACGGAGGACGGACGATGAGCCCAATGCTGCGCACCGCGCTCGTGATCGGGCTGTCGCTGGCGCTGAGTGCCGCGGCGGTGGCCGCGGACTTCGCCACCCTGCTCCAGGGCCTGGACACCCGTAACTTCCGCGAGAAGATGACGGTGACCGAACAGATCGCCGGCTCCGGCCATCCCCGGGCGGCGGCCGTGCTCACCGCCCTGTCGGCGGGGGATCTCTACGTCGACGACGCCAGCGGCCGCGTGGTCATCCGGCATGACGACGGACCGGTGACCGACGCGGCGACCGGCGAGCCCGTGGCCTCCCACGGCGGACTCGACCGGGTGATCGCGAACATCCTCATGCGCCGCCGCATCGAGGGCGCCCTGTCGCGGCTGCGCCTCAACGCGCCTGCGCCGCAGATGCGCCTGAAGGCCGTGCGTGGGCTCTTCGGCGACCTCGACGAGAACACCGTGGCGCTGCTGCGCGAGCGCCGCGACGCCGAGGACGACCCGCGGGTGGCCGCGGCGCTCGCCGTCGGTCTCGCGCTCTACGACCTGCGCGAGGGCAGCCGCGGCGAGCGCATGGCCGCCATCGATGAGCTCGGCGGCAATCTCGCGCCGGAGGCGCGCAATGCCCTGCGCCAGGCGGCGGCGGACGGGGCGCTGCCCGGGCCGGTGCGCGAGGTGGCCGCCTCGGCACTGGCGCGCACCCAGACCTGGGTGAGCTTCTACGACCGCGTCGAGCAGATCTTCTTCGGCCTGTCCCTGGGCTCGGTGCTGCTGCTCGCCGCGGTGGGACTCGCCATCACCTTCGGCGTGATGGGCGTGATCAACATGGCCCACGGCGAGCTGATCATGCTCGGCGCCTACACCACCTTCGTGCTCCAGCAGCTCATGCCCGGCCATATCGGCCTGGCCCTGGTGCTGTCGGTGCCCGCGGCCTTCCTGGTCGCCGGGGCCTTCGGCGTGGTCATCGAGCGCGGGGTGATCCGGCACCTCTACGGCCGGCCGCTGGAGACCCTGCTCGCTACCTTCGGCATCAGCCTCATTCTCCAGCAGCTCGTGCGCACGGTGTTCTCGCCCCTCAACCGCTCGGTGAGCGCGCCGGAGTGGCTGAGCGGCTCGGTCGTGCTCAACCCGGTGCTCTCGCTCACCGTCAACCGCCTGGTGATCATCGCCTTCGCCCTGGCCGTGTTCACCCTGCTGGTGCTCGTGCTCAACCGCACCTCCCTGGGCCTGAAGGTACGGGCGGTTTCGCAGAATCGTGCCATGGCCCGGGCCGTCGGCGTGCGCAGCGACTGGGTCGATGCGGCAACCTTCGGCCTCGGTGCCGGGGTGGCGGGGATCGCCGGCGTGGCGCTGTCCCAGCTCACCAACGTCGGTCCGAACATGGGCCAGTCCTACATCATCGACTCGTTCCTGGTGGTGGTCTTCGGCGGCGCAGGCAACCTGCTGGGCACGCTGGTCGGGGCGATGACGCTGGGCGTGCTCAACAAGTTCCTGGAGCCGGCGACGGGTGCGGTGCTCGCCAAGATCCTGGTGCTGGTGTTCATCATCCTGTTCATCCAGAAGCGGCCGAAGGGACTCTTCCCCCAGCGCGGCCGCGCGGCGGAGGCCTGACCCCCTATGACCGCTGACGCCAAGTCCCTGCCCCGGCTCGGCTACCGTGGCGGGCTGCTCACCGGCGACATCGCCGGGCGGGTGCTCATCGCGCTACTCCTGGCGGCGGCCGTGGCGGTGCCCGCCGCCAACCTTCTGGCCCCCGAGGGCTCGCTGCTGCACCTGTCGAGCTACACGGTGACGCTGCTCGGCAAGTACCTGTGCTACGCCCTGCTGGCGCTCTCGGTGGACTTGATCTGGGGCTACTGCGGCATCCTCAGTCTCGGCCACGGGGCGTTTTTCGCCCTGGGCGGCTACGCCATGGGCATGTACCTGATGCGCCAGATCGGTACCCGCGGCGTCTACGGCGATCCGGTGCTGCCGGACTTCATGGTCTTCCTCAACTGGGACCGGCTGCCCTGGTACTGGTACGGCTTCGACCAGTTCCCGGTGGCGCTGGTGGCCATCGTGCTGGTGCCGGCGGTGGTGGCCTTCGTGTTCGGCTGGCTGGCGTTCCGCTCCCGGGTCACCGGCGTCTATCTCTCGATCATGAGCCAGGCGCTGACCTATGCGCTGATGCTCGCGTTCTTCCGCAACGAGATGGGCTTCGGCGGCAACAACGGCCTTACCGACTTCAAGGACATCCTCGGTTTCGATATCCAGGCGGACACCACCCGGGCGGCACTGTTCGCCGCCTCCGCACTGGCGCTCGCCGGCGGCTACGCGATATGCCGGTTCATCGTCTCGAGCAAGCTCGGGCGGGTGGTGACCGCGGTGCGCGACGCCGAGGCACGGGTGCGCACCGTCGGTTACCGGGTGGACCACTACAAGGTCTGGCTGTTCACGGTCTCGGCGATGCTCGCGGGCGTCGCCGGGGCGCTGTACGTGCCCCAGGTGGGGATCATCAATCCGGGCGAGTTCTCGCCGCTGAACTCCATCGAGATCGTGGTCTGGGTGGCGGTTGGCGGGCGCGGCACCCTCATCGGTGCCGTGGTCGGTGCGCTGGCGGTGAACTACGGCAAGACGGTGTTCACCGGGGTCTGGCCGGAGGGCTGGCTGTTCGCCCTCGGGGCGCTGTTCGTGGTGGTCACGGTGTTCCTGCCCCGGGGCATCGTGGGGCTGCTGCGCCGCCGGCGCGGCGAGGAGGCGGCATGACGGTACTCGCGGAGGTCCTGCGTCGGGACCGGGTGTTCGACTTCGTCCTGCCCGAGCCGGACTTCGCCGGCGGGCTGGACACCCGCCACGGCCCGATCCTTTACGTCGAGGACGTGACCGTGGCCTTCGATGGCTTCCGCGCCCTCGACCGGCTCAGCCTGTACGTCGACGACGGCGAGCTGCGCTGCATCATCGGGCCGAACGGCGCCGGCAAGACCACCATGATGGACGTGCTCACCGGGCGCACGCGCCCGGACAGCGGCAGCGTGTGGTTCGGCAGCCGTATCGACCTGCGTCGGGCCTCGGAGACGGCCATCGCCCGCGGCGGTATAGGCCGCAAGTTCCAGACCCCGACGGTGTTCGAGCACCACAGCGTGATGGAGAACCTGGAGCTGGCGATGGCCGCGGACAAGCGCGTGTGGCCGACGCTGTTCGCGCACATGGACAGTGCCGACCGCGACCGGCTCGCCGAGGTGCTCGCGCTCATCGGCCTGGCCTCACTGGAGCGCCGGCCCGCCGGTGCGCTCTCCCACGGCCAGAAGCAGTGGCTGGAGATCGGCATGCTGCTGATGCAGAACCCGCGGGTGCTGCTCGTCGACGAGCCCGTGGCGGGCATGACCCATCAGGAGATGGAGCAGACCGGTGAGCTGCTTCAGCGCCTCGCGGGCCGGCATTCGGTGATCGTGGTCGAGCACGACATGGCCTTCGTACGCTCCATCGCCCGGCAGGTGACGGTGCTCCACCAGGGCAGCGTGCTCGCCGAGGGCACCATGGACGAGGTCCAGAACGACCCGCGGGTGGTCGAGGTGTATCTCGGTGAATAGTCGGACGCGTATCAGTCGCGGATCGTGGCGGGATGGGCCCGGCCGGGGAGGCCGATCCCGGACGCGCCATGAATCCTTCCGGGGACGCTCGGCCGCGGCCCTCCATGGCTGTAGACGGTCTGCGACCGGTCTGCCCGAGCGATCCGGCCCCCCGCGGTGGCACCGGCCGCGCCTTATCAATCAGACAGGGGAGGAGCGGACAGCCCTATGCTCTCGGTGATCGGCCTCAACCAGTACTACGGCCAGAGCCACATCCTCCGCGACATCGACCTGGAGGTCCCGGCCTGCGGCTGCACCTGCCTGATGGGGCGCAACGGCGTCGGCAAGACCACCGTGCTGAAGACCCTCATGGGCCTGGTGCCCGCCGCCTCGGGCACGATCACCCTGGAGGGCGAGTCCATCGAGCGCCGCTCCACCGAGGCCCGCGCCCGCGCGGGTATCGGCTACGTGCCCCAGGGCCGGGAGATCTTCCCGCGGCTGTCGGTGGAGGAGAACCTGCGCATCGCGCGCGCCGCCGTGGGGCGGCGGGACATCCCCGAGCGGGTGCACGAGCTCTTCCCGGTGCTCCACGAGATGCGCCACCGCCGCGGTGGCGACCTCTCCGGCGGCCAGCAGCAGCAGCTCGCCATCGGCCGGGCGCTGTGCCTGGAGCCGCGGCTGCTGATCCTCGACGAGCCCACCGAGGGCATCCAGCCCAACGTGGTGCGCGAGATCGGCGACGTCATCCGCCACCTCAACCGCGAGGGCGGGCTCACCGTGCTGCTGGTCGAGCAGAAGCTGCCCTTCGCCCGCCGCGTCGCGGACCACTTCGTGATCCTCGACCGCGGCGAGCGTGTCGCCGCCGGGGCCATGGACGAGCTCGACGACGATCTCGTGCGCGAGTACCTGACCGTCTAGCGCCCG
>NZ_WNXE01000670.1:0-910 GCF_010993615.1 Arhodomonas sp. KWT
ATACTGGTGCGGGCCTTCGACGATCCGCCGGCCCTGCGCTTCGGCCTGCCCGGCACGGCCGGCGCCTGGCGCCGACTAGACACCGCCCTCGGGGAGATCACCGCATGAGGACCTTGCTCGCCGCCCTGTTCCTGCTCCACGCCGCGGCCGCCGCGGCGGTGAGCGCCGTCGACGACGATGGCCGCCGCATTGATCTGCCGGAGCCGGCAGAGCGCATCGTCAGTCTCGCCCCCCATGCGACGGAGATCCTGTACGCCGCCGGCGCCGGGACTCACGTGGTCGGCGCCGTGAGCTACAGCGACTGGCCCCCGGCGGCCCGGGAGCTGCCCCGGGTGGGCAGCTATGACGCGGTCGACTACGAGCGCATCCTCGGGCTCGACCCCGACCTGGTCGTCGCCTGGCGCAGCGGCAACGGCGAGGAGACGGTGGCGCGGCTGCGCAAGCTGGGGCTGACCGTGTTCGTCAGCGAACCGCGCTCGCTGGAGGCAATCCCCGAGACCGTCGAACGCCTCGGCCGGCTCGCCGGCACCCCCGAGACCGCCCGCACCACCGCGGCCCGCTTCCGCAGTGAGCGCGACCACCTCGCCGAACGCTACTCGGGACAGCCGAGCGTGTCCGTGTTCTTCCAGATCTGGAACCATCCCATGATCACGGTCAACGGCGAGCACCTGATCAGCCGTGTCATCGACCTCTGCGGCGGGCGCAACGTCTTCGCCGACCTCGACCCGCTGGTGCCGCGGGTGGGCACCGAGGCGGTCATCGCCGCCGATCCCGAGGTCATCATTGCCGCCGGACGGGGCAGGGAGCGCCCGCAGTGGCTGGACGACTGGCAGCAGTGGCCGTCGATCACCGCAGTGGCCCGGGACAACCTCTTCAACGTCGACCCGGACGTGATCCACCGCGCCAGCCC
>NZ_WNXE01000671.1:0-906 GCF_010993615.1 Arhodomonas sp. KWT
AGACGGTGTAGCGCCCGCCGCCGGCGGGCTTGGTGGCGATCCAGGTGTGCACGGCGAAGGCGCCGCGCCACTCGAAGGCGCGGGCGGCGTAGACCTGGACGATGGCCTCCGGGGCCGCCCCGGGCACGGGCGCAATGCCCGCGCTGGCACGGCTCGCTGTGCGCCAGTCGCCCTCGACGACGAAGCCCCCGCTGGCCCACATGACCGCCGGGCCGGTCACCATCAGGGCCAGCAGGGTGACGACGGCGAGGCGGCGGCGACGCCCGCTCATCCGGTTTCCCCCCGCCTCGGACGCCCCAGCCCCTCGCACCGGCGGCAGCGACACGCTAACCTGTCGATAAAGGTCACCATAGAGATGCCGGATCCCCGATTATGCCCACCACGTCGATCAACCGCGACCAGCTCCGAACACACCTGCGCCGCGCCGGTCTGCGCGCGACCCGGGCACGGCTCGATCTGGCGACGCTCATCTTCGGCGAGGGCGACCGCCACTTCACCGCTGAGGCACTGCACCGCGAGGCCGGCGACGCCGCCATCGACGTCTCCCTGGCGACGATCTACAACACCCTCAACCGGCTCGCCGCCGTCGGCCTGCTCCAGCGTATCGTCCTCGACAGCCGCCGGACCTACTTCGACACCAATACCCAGCCCCACCACCACCTCTTCGACGAGGACGCAGGCCGGCTCGAGGACGTCCCCGTGGGCGCGGTCGAGCTCAACGGCCTGCCCGAGATCCCGGACGGTACCCACATCGAGAGTGTGGACATCGTCATCCGCGTGCGCCGCGACGAGGCGTAGCTGCCGGACATACCGCCCGTCTTTAGAATCATTCTATATTGTTGACGACGGCATGGGTGCTGCTATTACAGGGGATACGCTCCCGCAATGTACGGGAGCGCACTGAAC
>NZ_WNXE01000672.1:0-905 GCF_010993615.1 Arhodomonas sp. KWT
GACCTGCTCGGTTCCGTCGCCGCGCTGGCGAGCGGACTGGTGATCGCCCTTACCGGCTGGTTCCCCATCGACCCGCTTCTCTCGCTGGTGATCTCGGCACTGATCCTGATCTCCACCTCGCGGCTGCTGCGCGACGCGATCCACGTGGTGATGGAGGGCGTGCCGCGACACATCGACCTCGAGCGGGTCGGCCATCAGCTGCAGGCGGTGGACGGCGTCGAGAGCGTCCACGACCTGCACGTGTGGACGATCGCCTCCGGGCACTACGCCATCGCGGCCCACGTGCGCATCCGCGACCTCGAGCACTGGCCCCTGCAGCTCGACGGCATGAAGCGGCTGCTGCGCGAACGCTTCAGTATCGAACACGTCACCCTGCAACCGGAGCCGCTCTACGACGTCGCCGTGATCCCGCTCACCGGCCGCGAACGCGCCCGCGACGAGCACTAGCACGCCCCCCTGATTAAGGCCGGTGTAAGGACGGCGCCGGATACTGCCGGACAGGTCCCCGGGGGCGGGACCGCCGTCCGGGTCATCGGCCCGTGACTCCACCCCCCGGGTCAAACGGTACGGGCGGCGCCGGGGGCAGGCTCCCGGCCCGGGGAGGAGTCTGGAATGGAACGCATGCAGCTACCCGGCGTCCGGGAACGCCTCTGGCAACTGGCCTACCTGCTCAAGCACACCTTCGCTGTCGTAGGGCGCCACCCCGGGATTGTCCGGCCGTGGGTGTACATGGCGGTTTACGCGGCGGTCATGGTGTCCGTGTTCTTCGCCGGCATCGCCGCGATCGCGGTGGACCGCGGCGGGACGGGGACGCTGCTCCTCGTGCTCGCGGTCGTGCTCTTCTTCTACAAGTTCTTCTTCTACAACCGCCTGGAGATCCAGCAGAGCTGGCTGGTGGCGGAGGC
>NZ_WNXE01000673.1:0-904 GCF_010993615.1 Arhodomonas sp. KWT
CGGGCCTCGCTGTTCGTGCTGTCCTCGGCCTGGGAGGGCTCGCCCAACGTGCTCACCGAGGCGGTGGCGCTGGGCACGCCGGTGGTGGCCACGGACTGCCCCAGCGGACCCCGGGAGCTGCTCGCGGACGGGCGCTTCGGGCCGCTGGTGGCGGTGGGCGACGACATCGCCATGGCGGCGGCCATGGCGGCGGTCCTGGACGCCCCCCTGCCGCCGGAGACGCTCCGGGGCGCGGCGGCGGGGTATACACTGGAGGCCAGCGCGGCGGGCTACCTGCGGGCGCTGGGCCTGGACGAACGAGCCGGAACCCCCTGATGCTGATTTCCTACCGTCACCGATTCCTGTTCGTGCACATCGCCAAGACCGGCGGCACGAGCATCCGCACGGCCCTGCGTCCGTACCGCTGGGGCTGGCCGTACACGCCGGTGCTCGCTGCGGCGAGCCTGATCAGCCAGATGACCCGGCCGAAGCACGCGCTGGGCATCAAGTTCCCGCGCCATGCCAAGGCGATCGCCGCCTACGAGATGCTGCCCCGCGAGCTCTACGAGGGGCTGTTCAAGTTCGCCGTGGTGCGCAATCCCTGGGATCTGCAGGTGAGCTCGTTCCACCACCTCAGGCGCGAGCACCCGCAGCGCACCGCGCACCTGGATACCTTCGAGACGTTCATCCGTGCCAAGCTCGACCCGGAACGGGCCTACGATTACCTGCTGGACATCTCCCAGGAGCGCCAGTGGGAGTACGTGTGCGATTTCCACGGCCGGCAGATCGTGGATTTCGTCGCCCGCTACGAGCGTCTCTCCGAGGACTTCGCCCACGTGTGCGAGCGCATCGGCATCGAGGCGCCGGCGCTGCCGCACCGCCGCCGCGCGGGTGACCGCGGGACCTATCAGGATTACTACACGCC
>NZ_WNXE01000674.1:0-904 GCF_010993615.1 Arhodomonas sp. KWT
TGGGGCAGCCCCCGTGCCGGGCGCGCGCAGGGGATCGCCGCCCACGCCTGTTTCGGCAGTTACGTGGCCCAGGTGGCCGAGGTCTCTCGGGACGACGACGGCGGGGTGCGCGTTCACCGGGTCGTCTGTGCGGTCGACTGCGGGATCGCCGTGCACCCGGACACCGTCGCCGCACAGATGGAGGGCGCGATCGCCTTCGCGCTCACCGCGACCCTCTACAGCCGCATCACCCGCGGCCGGAACGGCACGGTCCAGAGCAACTTCCACGACTTCCCGCTGCTGCGCTTCTCGCAGATGCCCCGGGTGGACGTCCACATCCTGCCCTCCCGCGAGCCCCCCGGCGGGGTCGGCGAACCCGGCGTGCCGCCGCTGGCACCGGCGGTGGCCAATGCGGTGTCCGCCCTCACCGGCCACCGGGTGCGGACACTGCCCATCCGTCTGGACCGTGACGGGCAACCGTCAGCCGGCGGCGAGTGAACGACACATGCGGGCGACGTCGGCGTCGGTCACCCCGGAGTGGGTCGGCAGGGTGAGCAGGCGATCGGCGAACGCCGCCGCCGCAGGCGCGACGGTACCCGCCACCGGTGCAGGGACACCGGGGATAGCCCCCAGCGGCGCGCCGTAGAGGGCGGTCGCCCCCAGCCCCCGGGCGTTGAGCCGCGCCAGCAGGCGGTCGCGGTGGCCACGGTCGGTGGCCAGCAGCGGATAGCGCAGCAGCCGCGCGGCCGCTGCGGTGCCCGGGCAGGCCCGCGGGAGGTCCGTGATCCCCGGCAGGTGCCCCGCCCGGAGGGCGTCGGCGAGCCGCCGCTGGGGCTGCGTGGGCGCGGCGCGGAAGCGCGCCACCGCGGCAGGCAGGCGTGCCCGGCGCACCGGGTCCATGCCCGTGATCCCGGTGAGGGGATCG
>NZ_WNXE01000675.1:0-903 GCF_010993615.1 Arhodomonas sp. KWT
GAGCTGGCGTGGTCGGTGGAGAACCTTCTCAACCGTATTCTCGACGGCAGCCGTGACGCCACGTCGCCCGTATTCGATGTGGTCGACCAGGCCATCGGTCTCGTCCCGGGGATTGCCGAGGCCACGGCCCAGGAGGGCGATGGCCCCTTCGACGAGGCCCGCGCGCTCATGGCCCGGGCGGAAGCCCTTGTGGAGGGGCGGGACGCCGCGGCGGTGCCGGAGTCTCCGGCGGAGGCGGTCCCCGAATCCGTCGAAGAGGCCACAGAGCCCACGGGCGAAGCCGATGGGGAGGGCGCAGAGAGGTCCGCGGCGCCTGCCATCGATCCGACCCTCTACGAAATCTTCCGCAAAGAGACCGATGAGCACCTCTCGGAGGTCGCCTCGGCGGCCGATTCGTCCGCGGCGGCGCGGCCGACGGAGGCCCTGGTGCGCACGGTCCATACCCTGACCGGGTCGGCCCGGATGGCGGGTGTCGACGACATCGCCAACATCGGCCGGGCCCTGGAAAACCTCGTCCGTTCGCGTCTCGGTGAGCACCGCTCTCTGGATGATGACGACCGCAACCTGCTGCGACGCGGTGTGACGACCATCCGCGAGGTCCTGGTGAGCCTCGGCGAAGGGGAGGTCCCGCCGGAGGCGGGCGGGCTGATCGACGAGATCGCCGAGCGGGGACGCGATACCGGGGACGGACCGTCGCTGGAGGAGATCAGCGATCGCGCCCGGGTGGTCTCCATGCCGTTCCCGGTGGCCCGGCCCGAACCCCGGGGCACCGCCATGCCCACGGATGCCGACGCGGCGCCTGCATATCCCGCCGCGCGCCCCGAGCCATGGGGTGCGGCGATGCCGCGGGGTCACGAGGAGGCGGTGACGCCGCCGGTCGCGGGCACCGATACCCTCCCGCCG
>NZ_WNXE01000676.1:0-902 GCF_010993615.1 Arhodomonas sp. KWT
CGTTCCCAGCAAGCGCGGGTACCGCCGTTGGCCTGCCCCCCCGGGTGGCGGGGGCATCAGACCACCATGCGCTGCCTGCCGGGACGCACTCGCCCGGCAGGTCCGTCCTCGCCGTCACTCGCGGTGTCAGAACGGGATGTCGTCGTCGAAATCGTCCTGCGGCGGCTCCGGCTGACGGCCGCCGCCGCCACCGTAGCCCCCGTCACCGCCCTGGGGCTCGGGCCGCGGGCCGCCTCCGCCGCCGCCACCACCGGTGGTACGGGTATCGAGCATCTGCATCTCGCGCGCCACCACCTCCGTGGTGTAGCGGTCCTGACCGTCCTGCCCCTGCCATTTGCGGGTCTGGAGCTGGCCCTCGATGTAGACCTTAGAGCCCTTGCGCAGGTACTCCCCGGCGATCTCTGCCAGGCGGTTGAAGAACACGACGCGGTGCCAGTCCGTGCGCTCCTGGCGATCGCCGCTCTGGCGATCCCGCCACTGCTCGGTGGTCGCGACCCGGATGTTGGTGACCGCGCTGCCCGAGGGCGCGTAACGCACCTCCGGATCCGCCCCAAGATTGCCGATCAGGATGACCTTGTTGACCGAGCCGCTTGCCATTATTCCCTCTCCGCGAATTTCCGACGTGATGGCCTGTCCGTGGCCGTTGAAGACAGGCCGTCACTGTACCTGATTTACCTCTGCCAAGGGAGGCGCGCACACCTGGCTGCCCCCATCCCGTACGAGCCGGGGTAAACCAATTACGCCGGCCGCGGGGCAGTATCCGGGGCCGAGGGGCCCCTGCGGCGTACCGCGGCACCTGACAAATTTGCATAAAAAAACCCCCGAGCCATTAATGGCCGGGGGTTTAGGGATAAGAGCCTGGCGATGACCTACTTTCGCACCACAGCGAGGCGGCACTATCA
>NZ_WNXE01000677.1:0-901 GCF_010993615.1 Arhodomonas sp. KWT
CTCCTCCTCGTTGTCCCGCCGATCCGGGGTGGCCGGCGGTGTTATGCTGTTGTTTTACCGCCATAGTAGCGGCGGATCGACAGCTACTGTGTGAAGCGCATCACCCTCGACGGGGTTGTGTCCACCGATCAAGGAGGCCCGTCCTGCTCGCCATCCTCAATGCCCTGGCCCCGGTGTTCTTCGTCATTGCGCTGGGCTGGGGGCTGACCCGAACCGGCTTTCTCTCCGAGCGCTCCCTGCGCGAGCTCAATCGTGTGACCTACTGGGTGGGGCTGCCGTCGCTGCTCGTGCAGCGCATCGCCTCCGCGAACCCGGAGTTCGGCGCGGTCACCGGGCTGCTCGCGGTCGCCATCGGTGCCACCGTGGGCGGGATCCTGATCGCCTACGTGGCGGCCCGGATGCTGGGGTTGCCGGCCTCGGCGACGGGGACGTTCGTGCAGGGCGTCTTCCGTGGCAATCTCGCCTTCATCGGGCTGCCGGTGGTGATCTATGCCTTCGAGGCGGTTGAAGGGGCGCCGGTGGCAGCGGCGCAGTCCAGCGCGCTGCTGCTCTTCGGTCCGCTGGTGGTGCTCTACAACATCGCCGCCGTCGTGGTGCTGCTCGCCGGCCGCGGCGGTGGGGCCGGGATGATCCGCGGACTGGCCTACGGCCTGGTGACCAATCCTATCCTCATCGCCTGCGCGCTGGGGCTGGGGCTCGCCCTGGCCGGGGCGACGCTGCCGGTGATGCTGGACCGCAGTCTCGCCGCGGTGGGGCAGATGGCACTGCCCCTGGCGCTGGTGTGCATCGGCGGTACCCTGTGCACGTCCCGCGTGCGCGGGCGGGTGCGCTGGGCGCTGGCCGGGGCGGTGCTCAAGGTTGCGGCGCTGCCGGCGATAGGGGCGCTCCTTGCCTGGGCGCT
>NZ_WNXE01000678.1:0-901 GCF_010993615.1 Arhodomonas sp. KWT
CCCCCGATGGCGGCGCCTATCTCAAGCCGATTCCCGGATTCAGCCTCTCGCGCAAGGGCGGGACCAACGGCGACCCGGCCCTGCGCGGCCTGGGCGGCTCGCGGCTGAACATCGGCGTGAACGACAGCGCCATCCCCGGCGGCTGTCCCCACCGTATGGACCCGCCCACGGCCTACGTGGTGCCGGAGGCCTTCGACCGCATCACCGTGCTCAAGGGGCCACAGAGCGTGCGCTACGGTGCCAGCGTGGCGGGCACCGTGCGCTTCGAGCGGGATACCGAACGCTTCGAGGCCCCCGGGAGCCGGGCCACGCTCAGTGCGCTGGGCGGGAGTTTCGACCGCAACGACGGGCTCGTGGACGTCACCGCCGGCAACCGCACCGGCTACCTGCGCGGCATCGCCACCCGTTCGGAGGCCGGGGACTACGAGGACGGCGACGGCGAGAGCGTGCACTCGGAGTTCGAGCGCTGGAGCACTACCGCCATCGCCGGCTGGACCCCGGACGCGGACACCCGGATGGAGCTGACCTACGAGCGCGGCGATGGCGAGGCCGCCTACGCCGACCGGAGTATGGACGGTGCCGCCTTCGATCGCACCGGCGTGAGCCTCCGGGCCACCCGTGAGAACATCTCGCCGCTGATCGCCCGGGTGGAGGCGACGCTCTACCGCAACGAGATCGACCACGTCATGGACAACTACACCCTGCGCGACACCGCGCCGTCGGTGTACCGGGTGATGAACCCCCGCCGGGTGACGCGGGGCGGGCGGATCGAGGCGACCCTGGACCTGTCCGCGGCGACGGAGCTGGTGACCGGCGTGGACTACCAGCACAGCGCCCGCGACGGGCGCATGGCCATGAGCGCCACCGGCGAGCCGGCGCTCGGCGACCGCGAGGACGTCGC
>NZ_WNXE01000679.1:0-900 GCF_010993615.1 Arhodomonas sp. KWT
TTCGCCGCCAACACCCACTTCGTGCCGCTGGCCGGTCAGGAGTTCTACCAGGCCGCGCGGGACTACCCGATCCTGTTCATCGGCGAGGGGGAGCAGACCGTGCCCATCGCGCTGCTCGGCCTCGAGCCGGAGCGTAACGAGTTCCTCGACGATGACGGCCAGTGGCTGGCGAACGTCTATGTCCCGGCCTTCATCCGCCGCTATCCGTTCGTGCTCGCCGACACCGACGCGGAGCGCTTCTCGGTGTGCTTCGACGCCGCCTACGAGGGCTGGAACGAATCCGAGGGCGAGGCCCTGTTCGACGACAACGGCGCCAATACGCCCTACCTGGACGAGGTCGTCGACTTTCTGCGGGGGTTTACCGCGGAAATGCGTCGTACCGAGGCATTCGTCCGCACCCTCCAGGATCTCGGCCTGCTCCGCCCGCGTACCCTCCAGCTCAGTCATCCGGGGGGGGAGCGCTTCACCGTCAACGATTTCCAGGCCATCGACGAGGAGGCCTTCCGCGCGCTTGGTGACGACGACGTCCTCGCCCTGCATCGCGAGGGGTTCCTGGGCTGGGTCTTTGCCCACCTGATGTCCCTGGGGGCCGCCAACCGGCTGTTCGACCGCCATATCGCCGGACGTGATGCCGCGGCCCCGGCCGGTGCCGCCTCCGGGAGCGCCTAGGGCGCGCCATTGGGCCGCCCGCCGTACCGGCGGGCGGTCCTGTCCCGCCCCCCTGTCCGGACGTCCGGATGTCGCCATCGTTCATGCAACACCCGTCAATATCCTTTATTCTGTCCGATTCAGTGACATCGCCCGCTGCGCCCGGTAGCCGTGGTGCGCGGGGCACTGCCTTTGCGAAGCGTTGAGAGGAAGTTGCATGTTCTCCAGTGATATGACCATTGCGGGCTTCGA
>NZ_WNXE01000067.1:0-15179 GCF_010993615.1 Arhodomonas sp. KWT
GAGAGATCCACCTCCGTGAGGCGGATTCCCAGCGCGACCAGCATCAGCGGGATCGCCACGTTGCCGAGCATCTCCACGCCGGGCAGGACCAGTCCCGGCAGATGCCAGCCGAACGCCATGCACACGAGCCCGGCGGCGGTGGCCACCACCATCGGGTTGCCCGCGAGTTCGCGTGCGCCGATTCGCCGGGTGAGCAGCCACAGCCCGACGGTGAAGTGCAGTGAGTTCTCCACCACGAACATCACCACGGCAACGGGCAGTGCCTTCTCGCCGAAGCCGAAGACCGCCAGCGGCAGTCCGAAGTTGCCCGCGTTGTTGAACATCGCCGGCGGCACGACAGTGCGTACGTCCCAGCCGGTGCGCCGGGCAATGAGCCAGGCGATCGGTCCGGAGCCGAGGATCACCGCGGCGGCGCCGAGCGCCGCGCCGCCCAGAGACAGGTCGGCACTCATGCGCTCGGAGAGCACGTAGAAGATCAGCGCCGGCACGAAGACGTTGACGTTCAACCGGTTGGCGCTGGACATGTCCGCCGGGCGCAGTCGGCCGTAGACGTAGCCCACCAGCACCAGGCCGAAGACCGGGACGATGATCTCCAGGATACGGAGCAGCACCGCTTACGCCCCCGGTTCCGCCGTCATCTCCTCGAGCACTCGCCGGGCGTGGCGGAAACCCTCCATCCCCGCCGGCATGCCCGCGTAGACCGCCACCTGGAAGAGTACCTCGCGGATCTCCTCCACACTGCACCCCTGATTGACCGCACCGCGCACGTGCACGCGGAACTCGTCCATGCGGCCGAGGGCGGCCAGCATGCCCAGGTTGATCAGGCTGCGGGTCGGCGTGGCGAGGCCCTCGCGATTCCAGATATCACCCCAGGCCGTGCGCATCACGAACTCCTGGAACTCGCGGTCGAAGTCGCTGGCATTCGCCAGCGAGCGGTCGACGTGCGCATCGCCGAGCACACGGCGGCGCATCGCCTCGCCGCGCTGAAGGCGGTCGTCGGACATGGTGGGTTCCTCCGTCGGTGTTGCCCCGCCGGGGGCGGCGGGTTAGCGTGCCGCAATACTACTAACCCGGTCATTGCCAACGCCAGCTCGCCGGGGCGTCACCGGGCGCAGGGCGGCCTTGCCGGCATGTCCGGTGATCGGGCGCAATACGGGTCGACGACAGACACGCATCCGCCTGGAAGGCACCGGAATCAGCCATGAGCGAACTGACCCACATCAACGAGCGCGGCGAGGCCCACATGGTCGACGTCGGCGAAAAGGACCGCAGCCACCGGGTCGCCGTGGCCGAGGGCCGCATCCGAATGGCCGCGGCGACCCTGGAGGCGCTGGTCGCCGGTGATCTGAAAAAGGGCGACGCCCTGGCTACCGCCCGCATCGCCGGGATCATGGCGGCGAAGCGCACCGCCGACGTGGTGCCGCTGTGTCATCCCCTGGCGCTGTCCCATGTCGAGGTCACGCTGACCCCCGAGCCGGAGGCCGGTGCGGTGCACTGCAGCGTTCGTGCGGAGACCCGCGAACGCACCGGCGTGGAGATGGAGGCGCTGAACGCGGTCCAGGCGGCGCTGCTCACGGTCTACGACATGTGCAAGGCGCTTGACCGCGGTATGACCATCGACGGCGTCGGGCTCGTGTACAAGGCGGGCGGGCGCTCCGGGGAGTGGCGCCGGGAATAGGCGAGCGGCGCCGGTCTCAGCCGCCGGCGCGCTCGCGGATGCGGTCACCGTCCGCCAGTGTGGCGTCCGGGTGGATCACCACGCGTTCGCCGGCCTCTAGCCCCGAGCGGATCTGCACCTGCAGCCCGCTGCGCCGGCCGGTCCCGACCTCGCGCAGATGCGCCCTGCCCCCGCTGGCGACGAACACGGCCTCACCGCCACCGTGGGGGAATACGGCGCTGTCGGGTACCTGGAGGACGCCCTCGCCGGACCAGAGCACGAACGCGCAGTCGACCCGGTAGCCGTCCCCCAGGCGGTTCCACTGCGCATGTGGCGAGGCCAGCTGCGAGGTGACCCAGACGCGCTGTTCGTCCACGCCCAGGGCCGAGACCTTGGTGAACGCCGCGGGCTCCACGCGGCTCACACGGGCTTCGAGCGTGGTGTCCCCGCCCCACCCCGTCAGGTCCACGCGCATGCCGGGATGGATGCGCACGGCGTCCACGGACAGCACATCGGTGCGCACCTCCAGCGAGGCCGGGTCGCCAATTTCCACCAGCGGCGCGCCCCGCTCCACCGGACCGGCGCTCTCGCGGGGCAGCGCGAGCACCCGGCCCGCCACCGGTGCGCGCACGGCGATGCCCTCGCCGCTTCTGTCGCCCTCGCCATAGTGCAGTACCGCGCGCGCCGAGGCGAGCTCGGCGGCGGCGACCTGGACGCGGAAGCGTGCCGAGCGCAGCGTGGCTTTGGCGCGGCGATCGGTGGCCCGGACGATATCCAGGTTCTGCGCCGGAGCGTAGCCCTGCTCGTGCAGCCGGCTCACCCGGGCCAGCTCGGTGGCGGCCCGCTCTGCCTCCGCCTCCGCCGCACCGACGTCGGCGGCGGCCGCGTGCAGGGCCGCCTCCGCGCTCGCCACGTCGGCCCGAGCCCGGGCCTCGTAGCGCGGATCGAGCAGCTCCGGCTCCTGGGGGTCGATCCGGGTGAGTACCGTGCCCGGGCCCACTGCGTCCCCCACGTCCAGGTCGATGCGGCGCAGGGCGCCGGATACCGGCGCGGCCACGACATAGCGGTCGCGCACCCGGGTCTGGCCTTCACGTTCGACGGTCACCGCCAGCGGTCCCCGGGCCACCACAGCCAGGCTGACCGGCGCCGGGGCCGGCAGGAACGCGTATACGAGGCCGCCGAGGACAGCCACCGCGAGCACGGCGCCGGCGATGCGTCTGGACCAGGTCACGTGTCTTACTCCCTTGTCTTGAGTGCGGCCACCAGGCTCAACCGGTTGAGGCGGAACAGGATGAGCACCGCCGACAGGGCCGCGGCGGCGAGTACCGTTGCCGCCGCGAGGCCGTACGTGACCGGCCCGATGACCAGCGGGATACGGTAGAGGTCCGAATTGAAGCCCCGCGCGAGCAGCCAGCACAGGCCCGCCCCCATCAGGAACCCCGGCGGGATGGCGGCGAGCGTCAGGACGATCAGCTCGGCGAGTATGATATAGGCCACTTCGCCGCGGCTGTAGCCGAGCACCCGCAGGCTCGCAAGCTCCCGGGACCGCTCGGACAGCGCGATCCGGGCGCTGTTGTAGACCACCCCGAAGGCAATGCTGCCGGCCAGTGCGGAGCTGATCAGGGTGAACACGGCCATGATCCGGCCCATGCTCTCGTCGAAGCTCTCGATACTGCGACGTCGGAGTCCGACACCGGCGACCCTCGGCATGAGCTGAAGTCTGCGGGCGAGTGCCGTCGCCGTCTCCGGACCGGTGGCCAGGTAGGCGCCGGAGACTGCCCGGCCCTCGTCGAGACGGCGGTTGAGCGCGTCCAGGCGCATGTAGCCCTGTGCACCTAGGTACTCGCGGGCGAATCCGGCCACTGGGATATCCAGTACCGGCCGGGCCCCTTCGAGCACCCGCACGCGCACGCTCCCACCGGTGCTCAGTGCGAGGTGCTCGCGCAGGTAGTCGGTGAGGATCACGCCGTCCCGGGGCAGCCGCAGGGGATGGAGCGTGTCGTCCAGCACGCGGTGCAGCCGGCTTCCCGGTGTCAGGCCCAGGATGCTGGTGCGATAACGGTGCCGGCCGTTGACCAGCTCCACGGATATCGCACGGAACGGCTCCACGAAGCCCACCGCCGGGTCCGCGGCGAGGCTGTAGAGGGCGTCGTGATCGGTGGGCTCGGTGAAGGTGGCGGTGACGTCCTCCCGCTGGGCGAGGCCGAACTGGATATCCAGCATGTAATCGATGGCGTCCGTGCCGAACCGGGAGAGCATCATGATGCCCACCGCCGCGGCGATACCGAGCACGGACAGCGCCGATTTGCCGCCGTTGCGCGCGAGGTGGCGCACCACCATGCGCGTGGGCTGATCAAGCAGCCGGCGCAGGCCGCTGCGCTCCAGCAGGCTTGCCCGATAGGTGGGGGGCGGTTCGGGACGCATCGCCTCGGCGGGCGGCAGGCGCGCGGCGGCGCGCACCGCGCCGAGGGCCCCCGCGAGCGCCGCACCCGCGGTGGCGGCAACGGCGATCACCGCGGTAGCCGGGTCGAGGCGGTGGATGAAGAACGGGAAGCGGAAGATACCCTGGTAGGCCGTGCTCATCCCGTGGCTCATCCAGCCGCCCAGGGCGATGCCGAGGGCCGCGGCCACCATCGCCACGGCCAGGATCATCGAGGCGTAGTGCATAGCGATGGTGACGTCGCGATAGCCGAAGGCCTTGAGGATGCCGATCTGCTCGCGCTGGTTCCGTACCAGCCGGTGAACGACGACGTTGAGCAGGAATGCCGCCACGGCGAGGAACACCAGCGGTATCGTGCGGGTGAGGACGCCGAGCTCGTGCATCTCGTTGGCGAGGTAGCGGTTGGAGATCTGGTCCGCACGGGGGTGGGCGCCCAGACCGCCGTATCGGTCCACAACGGCGTCGACCCGGTCCACCACGGCCGCGGCTTCGGCGCCGGCGGTCAGGGTGAACACGGCGCTGTTGAAGGCGCCGTCCATGTCGTAGGCGGTCGCGAGCGGTGTGCGGTTCATCCACATCACCGCGTAGCGCTCGAAGTCCGGGAGGATGTCGCCGGGGCGGATCTGGTAGATGTGCTCGGGCGAGAGGCCGATGCCCACCACCCTGAGGGGCTGCCGGCGTCCGTTGATGATGGCGCCGAGCGTTGCCCCCGGGGACAGGCCGTGCGCCTCGGCGAACGACTGGGAGACCACCACCTCGTCGGTGGCCGCGGTACGTGGCAACCGCCCCTGGCTCAGGTAGAGACGGTTCAGCCCGGGCTGGCGGCCGTCGGGGATGCTCACCAGCTGTGCGGTGGCGGGCTCGGGGAAGCCAGGCACTTCCAGGTTGGCCCGGGCAACGACCCGCGTGCGTGCCGAGGCGACGCCGGGAATGGCGGCGAGGCGCGAGGTGACCGTCTCCGGGGCCCGCTTCAGCGAGACGAAGACGTCAGCGAAACGGTAGTCCCGGTAGAAGGTGTCCCGGGTCCGCTCCAGCCCGGTGTGGGTGGTGTTGAGCCCCACGTAGGCGGCAACCCCGCTGGCGAGAACCAGGGCGATCGCAAGCATCGGCCCGCGCAGGTTCCAGAGATCGCGCAGGGCCTTGCGCCGGAGTGCGGACGCCCCTCTCACCAGCTCAGGCTCTCCAGTGGCCGGCGCTCCGCGTTCACCTCCACGCCCGTGATGCGGCCGTCGCTCATGTGCACGACGCGGTCGGCGATCCCGGCGATGACCGCGTTATGGGTGATCACCGCGGTGGTGGCGCCGACCTCCTCGTTGGCGCGCAGCAGCACCTCCAGTACCCGGATCCCCGTCTGCGAGTCGAGCGCACCGGTAGGCTCGTCACACAGCAGCACCGCCGGGCGCTTCGCCACCGCCCGTGCGATGGCCACCCGTTGCTGCTCACCGCCGGAGAGCTGCGCGGGGAAATGATGGAGCCGGGCACTCAGGCCGACCAGTGCCAGCGCGTCCTCCGCGGGCATGGGGTCGTCGGCGATTTCGGTGACGACCTGGACGTTCTCGCGTGCCGTCAGGCTCGGGATGAGGTTGTAGAACTGAAAGACGAAGCCGACGTGATGGCGGCGGTAGGCGGTGAGCTCACGTTCACCGGCGTGGGTAATGTCGCGGCCGCGATACAGGACCCGGCCGCCGGAGGGGACGTCGAGGCCACCGAGGATATTGAGCAGCGTGGATTTGCCGCTGCCCGAGGCGCCGAGTATCACCGCGAACTCGCCGGCGTACAGCTGCGTTGTGACGCCGCGCAGGGCGACGACGTCGATCTCGCCCACCCGATAGGTCTTGGTGACCGATTCCGTGCGGAATACGGCCTCGCCCTGCTCCGTCGGCGCGTTGTTTCCGCCCTGCGGCATCGTCCCTGCTCCCCGCCGCGCCCCCGGCCGGCACGGCTGCAGAAAGTATACCGCAGTGTACGGGATCGCCAGCGCGTCTCCCGGGTCAGGACACTAAATCAGCCGATCGATCTTGGCGGCGAGGATGAAGTCGTTCTCATGCAGACCCTGGATCTTGTGCGTCCAGATCTCGACCTCCACGTGCCCCCAGCCGAAGTGGATCTCCGGGTGGTGCTGCTCCCCCTCGGCAAGCTCGCTGACCTGGTTGACGAACGCCAGCGCGGAGGCGAAGTCGCCGAACCGGAACGCGCGGATGATCCGCATGGGATCCTCTTCCAGCCGCCATTCCGGGAGCTGGCCGAGATGGCGTTCCGCCTCGTCGCGGGACATCGGCGGGGTGCCGCCGCGGCACGGGGTGCAGCTCTGCTCGCTGAGTGCCATGGTGCGTCCTCCCTGGTCACGGATGGAAAGCGGTAACCTGCGTTACCGTCGTCATGGACGACGTGGGGTGTTGGTGGCGTTTTTCAAACCGCCGCCGGCCGGTTGAGCTTTCGGGCCCCCGCGGGTAACGTGGTCAGACCAATAACGAAGGCCCCGGTTGTGACAACATGACTGAAGCGACGACAAGCGGCCAGCCCCGGGTCGGGCTGTTCGTCACCTGCCTCGTGGACCTGTTCCGCCCCCGCGTCGGTTTCGCCTCGGTCCGGCTGCTCGAGCAGGCCGGCTGCACCGTGGAGGTGCCCGAGGGCCAGACCTGCTGCGGCCAGCCGGCCTACAATAGCGGCGATCTCCCCGATACCCGGGCCCTTGCGCGCCAGACCATCGAGGCATTCGAAGAGTGCGACTACGTGGTTGGCCCCTCGGGCTCGTGCATCGGCCAGCTCCGCAAGTATCCCGAGCTCTTCGAGGACGGCGACCCATGGCGCGAGCGCGCGGAGGCGCTGGCGGCGCGCAGCTGGGAGCTGTTCGCGTTCCTCGTCGACGTGCGCGGCATGAGCCGGGTGACGGCGCGCTTTCCGGCGAACGCCACCTATCACGACAGCTGCTCCGGGCTGCGCCAGCTCGGTGTGAAGGCCCAGCCGCGGACGCTGCTCGGCAGCGTGGAGGGACTCACGATCACCGAGATGACGGACACCGAGGTCTGCTGCGGCTTCGGCGGGACGTTCTGCGTGAAATACCCGGAGATCTCCGAGCGCCTGGTGGACGACAAGAGCACGCGGATCGAGGAGAGCGGCGCGGAGACAGTGCTCGCCGGCGATCTCGGCTGCCTGATGAACATCGCCGGCCGGCTACGGCGGCGCGGTTCCGGCGTGCGCGCCTACCACGCCGCCGAGGTCCTCGCGGACATGGGCGACGCGCCGGCGATCGGCGAGGAGGACGCCTGATGGAGGCCCGGACCCACACGTTCAAGGCGAATGCGCGCGCGGCCCTCGCCGATGACAACCTGCGCACGGCGCTGGCCTCGGCCAAGGGCGGATTCGTCGCCAAGCGTGCCGGGGCGGTGGAGGCCTTCCCGGACTTCGAGGCGCTGCGCGAGCGCGGGGCGGCGATCAAGGACCACACCCTGGCCAACCTGGACCACTACCTCGCCCGCTTCACCGCGAACGTCAGCGAGCGCGGCGGCCAGGTGCACTACGCCGGCGACGACGCGGCGGCCCGTGAGATCATCCTCGGCATCTGCCGTGATGCCGGGGCGCGGCGGGTGATCAAGTCCAAGACCATGGCCGGCGAGGAGATCTCGCTCAACGAGGCCCTGGAGCGCGAGCACGAGCTGGTGGAGACGGACCTCGGCGAGTACATCATCCAGCTTGCCAAGGAGCCGCCGAGTCACATCATCGCACCGGCGGTGCACAAGACCCGCGCGGACATCACACGGCTGTTCGACGAGCATCACCACCACCGCATCGACGGTCCGCTGCGCCCTGCCCCGGAGCTGGTGGCCGAGGCGCGGCAGGTGCTGCGCGAACGTTTCCTGGAGGCGGACGTCGACATCAGCGGCGCAAACTTCCTGATCGCCGACACCGGCACGGTCACGCTGGTCACCAACGAGGGCAACGCCGATCTCGGCACCACCCTGCCCCGGGTGCACATTGTCATTGCAGGCATCGAGAAGCTCGTGCCCGGTACCGAGGAGGCATCGACGATGCTGCGCCTGCTCGGGCGCAGCGCCACCGGGCAGGACATGAGCGCGTATACCACCTTCCTCACGGGCGCACGGCGTCCGGACGACCCCGACGGCCCGGACGAGTACCACGTGGTGCTGCTCGATAACGGCCGTACGGGCATGCTGGGCAACGAGTTCCGCTCCATGCTCCGCTGCATCCGCTGCGGCGCGTGCATGAACCACTGCCCGGTGTACGGCGCCGTGGGCGGGCACACCTACGGCTGGGTCTACCCCGGCCCCATGGGCCAGGTGCTCACGCCGATGTTCCGCGGCCTGGACGGCACCGTGGACCTGCCCAACGCCTGTACCCTGAACGGGCGCTGCGGCAGCGTCTGTCCGGTGAAGATCCCCCTGCCCGACCTCATCCGCCACCTGCGGGACTGGCAGTTCGACGCCCACCTGGGGCATCGCACGACCCGCTGGGCGCTGCAGGCCTGGGGCTGGGTGGCCCGGCGTCCGCGCCTGTATCACCCCCTCGCGCGGATCGGCACCCGGGTGCTGCGCTGGATCGGCGGCCGCCGCGGCGGCGCGGCGCGGCGCATGCCCCTGGCCGGCGGCTGGACGGACGCGCGTGACCTGCCCCTGCCCTCGCGCACAACGTTCCAGGCGGCCTGGCGGGCGAAGCGCAAGGAGGACGCATGAGCGACACGGCACAGCGCTTCTTCAGCACCATCCGCCGCGCCCTCGGTCGCGAGGCCGCGCCAGACCCCGAGGCCATCGAGGCGGAGCGCCGGGCGCTGATGGCGGCGCCCGCGCCGCGCCCGAAATGGAGCGGCGACGACGTCACGCGGCTGCTCACGCGCCTGGAGGCCGCGGCTGCCACCTCGGAGCGGATCGCCTCCCGCGCAGATATCCCCGCGGCGGTGGCCCGGGTGCTGCTCGATGCCGGGGCCCCCGGCGGGCCGGTGCAGATCGGTGCCGATCCGCTCCTCGCCGGGCTGGAATGGACGCAGGAAGTGACCGTGGCCAAGGGGATCGATGGCGTGCGCACGGCACCGGCGTCGGTGACGGTGGCCGTGGCGGGCATCGCGGAGACCGGAACGCTGGTGCTCCGCTCCGGGCCGGATAACCCCACCAGCCTGAATTTCCTGCCCGAACACCACGTCGTGGTGCTACGGGCCGGCGACGTCGTGGACTACATGGAGACTGCCTGGGCGCGGCTGCACGCCGACGGCGATCTGCCCCGGACGGTGAACTTCATCACCGGGCCGTCGCGCACCGGGGATGTGGAGCAGACCATTGAGCTCGGGGCGCATGGACCACGGCGGCTGCACGTGCTGCTGCTGGAAGATCACGACCAGCTGTGACCTTCCGGCAGGTTGTTCACTCGCCACCTCCCCGGGAGAGCGGAGGGACAACCCGGACGACGCTGCCAGCAGGTCCGTGTGAACAACCCTGGACGTTGATCCTGGTCCGGGGGGCGGATGGACGTTCGGGCAGGTCGTGCACCGCAGGCGTGTGACATCCCGGACGGGTCCCGACAGCGTCGCACACGGCCCGCGGCCGTGTGCGACCGACCCGAGCTACTCCGGGATAGAGGATGGACGTTCGGGTAGCTCGTGCGCCATAAGGCGTGCGACATTCCGGGCCGGTCTCAGCGGCGTCGCACACGGCCTGCGGTCGTGCACGACCTACCCCCCCCGGTGCCCGTCCGCGACGATCTCGTCTGCCGGGCGCAGCCGATCTCGTATGTCTCGGGGTTGCACGGCCAGGCGACAGATCCCGTAGGTTGGCTGCTCCTGGCAGCCAACATCCCCTCCTGCGGTGCCGGCAATGTCGACTACCCCGGGCAGCGGCCGACCTTGCATTTCCCGGTGTTGAGGGGGTGAACGGCCAGACGGCAGCACCGCGGTTACGGCGTCGGCCGGATCAATCCCCGCCGGCGGCCGTCTTGTCCCGCGCCTTGGCCTGCTGGTAGGCGGCCTCCAGGGTGTCGAAATCGCACTCCCCCGGCTGCCGGCCCGTCTCGGCGAGCACGGTCTCCAGGCCCCGGAAACGGCGCTCGAACTTTCCGTTGGCGGCCCGCAGCGCCTGCTCAGGGTCGCTGCCGAGGTGGCGGCCGAGATTGGCGCAGGCGAACAGCAGATCACCGTATTCCTCGTGGATGTGGTCACCGTCGCCGCTCGCCATAGCGTCCTCCAGCTCCGCGAGCTCCTCGCGGAGCTTGGCAATCACCGGCCGTGGCTCGTTCCAGTCGAAGCCGACCCGCGCGGCACGTTTCTGGAGCTTGACGCTTCGACTGAGCGCCGGGAGCGTGCGCGGGACGTCGTCCAGCAGCCCCGGTTTACGGCCCTCGCCGTCGGCGCGCTGCGCGCGCTCCGCCGCCTTGATCGACTCCCAGGCGCGGGTCTGGCTTTCCGCGTCGCGTTCCTCCGCCTCGCCGAAGACGTGGGGGTGGCGGCGCACGATCTTGTCCGCGATGGCGTTGGCGACGTCGTGGAAATCGAAACGCCCCTCCTCCGCGGCGAAGCGGGCGTAGTAGACCACCTGGAAGAGCAGATCCCCGAGCTCGTCGCGGAGGTGATCGTAGTCGCCCCGCTCGATGGTGTCGGCCACCTCGTAGGCCTCCTCGAGGGTGTGCGGCACGATGCTCCGCCAGTCCTGTTCCAGATCCCACGGGCAGCCGCCATCGGGGTTGCGCAGGGCGGCCATGATCTCGATCAAACGGTCTACGGGGTGTTGAGGCATTCTGATCTTCCTGCTCTGCGAGGGGCGAGTATGGACGCCCCCGGCCGCCAGCGCCAGAATACGGCCGGGGATGCCGGCTACGGATCATCCACGCGATGGACCGGCCGCCGGGGATATGACGCTACCGGCGCCGGCACCGAGGCAGGGCCGCCGCGCCCTGTCGGGGCGCGGGACGCCGCCCGACGGGCATCCCGCAGTCGGCCAGTGAGGCACAAGAAGGAGAGGCAGTTCGTGGCAAAACCGGTTACACCCGCCACCGCCCGAGGGGAGCGCACCCGCCAGAAGCTGCTCGATGCAGCGGAGGAGGAATTCGGCGAGAAGGGGTTTCACAGCGCCTCTATCAGCAATATCACCCGCCGCGCCGGTGTCGCCCAGGGCACGTTCTATATCTACTTCTCATCCAAGGAGGCCATCCTCCGGGCCCTGGTGGAGCACATGAGCCGCGAGCTCCGTCGCTCCCAGAGCGAGGCGGTGCGCGGCTGCAACGACCGTATCGAGGTCGAGCGCACCGGCTTCCGGCAGTTCCTGCGCTTCGCGCTTGCGCACAAGAACCTCTACCGCATCGTCATGCAGTCCCAGTTCGTGGACCCGGACGTGCATCAGCGCTACTACGAGACGCTGCTTGCCGGCTACGAGCGCGGCATCGCCGAGGCACAGGCACGCGGCGAGGTCCGCCAGGGCGACCCCCGCGCCCTCGCCTGGGCGCTGATCGGCATGACCTACTTCTTCGGTAAGCGCTACGCCACCTGGGAGGGCGAGATGCCGGAGGAGCCGGCGATCGAGACCGTCCTCGACTTCATCGAGGCAGGTCTGCGACCGCCGTCATCCGGCAGTGCCCCCTGAGGTGACCCGGCTCAGCGGCGCTGGTACTGCCCGGCACCGAAGAGCAGCCGTTTGGCCTCCTCGTCGAAACCGTTCTGGCGGGAATCGGCGAGCACGGACACGCCGCGCTGCACGGCCGGGCGGGCCTCTATGGTGTCGTACCAGCGCTTGAGATTCGGGTAGTCGGCGAGGTCCTGGCCCTGGTTCGCGTGAGGGCGGATCCAGGGGTAGGCGGCGATGTCGGCGATACTGTAGTCCCCGCCGGCCAGCCACTCGCACTCGCCCAGACGACGGTCCATGACCCGGTACAGCCGGGACGTCTCGTTGGTATAGCGGTCGTAGGCGTACTGGATGTGCTTGGGCGCGTAATTGCGGAAGTGGTGCGCCTGGCCGAGCATCGGGCCGAGCCCGCCCATCTGGAACATCAGCCACTCCATGACGCGGTAGCGGGCCTCGCCGTTCGCCGGCAGGAAGCGCCCGGTCTTCTCGGCGAGGTAGAACAGGATCGCGCCGGACTCGAAGACGCTGATCGGCCGGCCTTCCGGGCCGTCCTCGTCCACGATGGCCGGGATCTTGTTGTTCGGGCTGATGCGCAGGAACTCCGGCTCGAACTGGTCGCCCTTGCCGATGTTCACGCCGTGGACGCGATAGTCCAGGCCCATTTCCTCCAGTGCGATATGCACCTTGTGGCCGTTGGGCGTCGGCCAGCTGTAGCAGTCGATCATGGCTTGTCCTCGGTCTCAGTGCGTTGCGGACAGTGCCCGGCCCCCTGCCAGGTCTGCAGCCCCCGAAGGAGGCAGGCGGCGAGTGCCGTGGTTCGCTCGTCCCGTGCGGCATCCGCGGGCAGACCTGAATGCGCCTCGACGAGGGAGCGCCACGCGAGCCGGAGCTGCACCAGTCCCAGGTTGTGGCGGGCCCGGGCCATTGCCGGGTCGGCATCAAGCGCTTGGTAGAAGGCGGCCTCCGCCGCCCGGAGCCGGTCGAGCTCCACCCGCGCGTTACCGAGCCGGTACCAGGCATGCGGGTCTCTGGGTGCTGTTTCAAGGTAGCGCTCGTAACGCGTGGCGGCGAGCCGGTAGTGACCGGCCTCGTAGGCACGATCCGCCGCGGCCTTGTCGTCGCCCTGCCCCATGGGAAACGCGGCGCACCCGCTTGTCACGGCCGCGATGAGCACGAGGAGAACACCGAGTCGGTGTCCCGGCAGCGATTGCATGACGGAGGCGGACATAGCTAACGCCACTCTTCAGCTCCGGATGGTGTGCCCGTGGACACGAGGCGTGCAGTGTAGCAGCGCAGGCATGCCCGCCGTGCACCGACGGGCCCCGGTATGGCAGCCCCCTCGCCGTGTGGGCCGGCACCCCGCGCGCATCGCGTATCCGTTCGGGAAGAGGTGGTATTACCCGTAAGCGGGTTAGTATCATGAGCGGACTACACCCGCTGCATGCGTGAACACCCAGGTCCATGTCCGAATCCGTGATTAACCGGCGCCACAGCGTGCCCGTCGACGTCGGCGGCGTCACCGTCGGCGGCGATGCTCCCGTCGTCGTGCAGTCCATGACCAACACCGATACCGCCGACGAGGTCGGCACGGCGGTCCAGGTCGCGGACCTGGCGCGGGCCGGCTCGGAGCTGGTGCGCATCACCGTCAACAACGAGGCCGCGGCCGCGGCGGTGCCGGCGATCCGCCGCCGGCTCGACGACATGGGTGTGGACGTGCCCCTGGTCGGGGACTTCCACTTCAACGGTCACCGTCTGCTCACCGCCTACCCGGACTGCGCGGCGGCACTGGCGAAGCTGCGCATAAACCCCGGCAATGTGGGCAAGGGCCGCCGGCGCGACCCGCAGTTCGCGACCATGATCGACATCGCCCGGGACCTCGACAAACCGGTGCGTATCGGCGTGAACTGGGGCAGCCTGGACCAGGACCTGCTGGCCCGGATGATGGACGAGAACGCCCGCCTGTCCGAGCCCGCCCCACCGGCGAGCGTGATGAAGCAGGCAGTGGTGCGCTCGGCGCTGGACTCCGCCGAGAAGGCCGAGGCCCTGGGGCTGCCCCACGACCGCATCATCCTCTCCTGCAAGATGAGCGTGGTGCAGGACCTCATCACGGTCTACCGCGATCTCGCCACGCGCTGCGACTACCCGCTGCATCTCGGCCTGACCGAGGCGGGCATGGGCTCCAAGGGCATCGTGGCCTCGTCGGCGGCGCTGGCGGTGCTCCTGCAGGAGGGTATCGGCGACACCATCCGCATCTCGCTCACCCCGGAGCCCGGCGAGTCCCGGACCCGGGAGGTGGTGGTCGCCCAGGAGCTGCTCCAGACCATGGGCATGCGGGCATTCACGCCGCTGGTCACCGCCTGCCCCGGTTGCGGGCGGACCACGAGCACCTTCTTCCAGGAGCTCGCCGAGCAGATCCAGAATCACGTCCGCGAGCGCATGCCGGAGTGGCGGAACCACTACCCCGGTGTCGAGAACATGACCCTCGCGGTGATGGGCTGCGTGGTCAATGGCCCCGGCGAGAGCCGCAATGCCAATCTCGGTATCAGCCTGCCGGGCACCGGCGAGAAGCCCGTGGCCCCGGTCTACGAGGACGGCGAGAAGACCGTCACGCTCAAGGGCGAGCGCATCGGCGAGGAGTTCGTGGAGCTGGTCGAGGACTACGTCGCCCGGCGCTACGGGCGCGGTGCTCACTCCTCGAGCTGATCGAGCTTGGCGGTGACCGCCGCCCAGTCGTCGGCGTCCGCCGGCGGCGCCTTCATCGACGTGATCACCGGCCACTGTCCGGCGAGCCGGGCGTTGATCTCCAGGAAGTATTCCTGGCCTGCCGGCACGCGGTCGTCCGCATGGATCGCGTCCACCGGGCACTCGAACTCGCATAACGCGCAGTCGATGCACTCCTGCGGGTCGATCACGAGGAAGTTCGGCCCCTCGTGGAAGCAGTCCACGGGGCAGACCTCGACGCAGTCCGTGTACTTGCAGCGGATGCAGGGCTCGGTGACGACGTAGGTCACGCCCGGTGGCCCTCCGCCGCCGGCGCGCTGCGGTGCGCCAGCGCGCCGCAGACGTCGCAGCGCCAGTGCCCGCCGGCGTACTGCCGGGCCAGGGCCTCGCGGATCTGCGGGCGCTGGACGAAGTCGGCGAGGCGGATGTCGTCCAGGTAGGCGTCCAGGCGTCGGGAGAGGTTGTCCCACAGCGCGCGGGTGAGCGCACTGCCGCCGCGGGGGCCGCCGCGGCCGTCCGCCTCCATCACCCGGATGATCTCGCCGACGCCGAGCTCCGCCGGGTCGCGGGTCAGGCGGTAGCCGCCCCCGGGCCCCGGCACGCCCTGCACCAGGCCGGCGTGACGCAGGCGAGTGAAGATCTGGTCCACGTAGGACACGGAGATCCCCTGGCACACCGAGATCTCGGCCAGCGGCACCGGCGTGTCGCCGCCGTGGATCGCCAGGTGCATCAGCGCGCTCACCGCATAGCGGCTCTTGGTGGACAGCCGGATCATGCGCTCTTCCCGTCGAACTCCGAAACC
>NZ_WNXE01000680.1:0-900 GCF_010993615.1 Arhodomonas sp. KWT
CCACCCCGGCACCGGTCCCACCGGTGACCGGCCCGGTCGGCGAGTCGCTGCTGGCGGATGCGGCCGTGGACGGGCGGTCCACGGGCGACGGCGCGGCGGCCACAAGCCCCCCGGTGTCCAGGACGGTTGCGGCCGGCGAAGGCGCGGAGAACCACGCCGGGAGGAGCCCGGATACCGGCACCGGGACCGACAACGACCGCCGCCCTGCGGAGACCACGGATGCCAGAGCGCCGCCGTCATCCGGGGACGGCGGCAGCGCTCCGGTCACGGCCTGGAGCCAGCTGCCGCTGACGTACCGCGCCCAGGTACCGACCTTCGCGATCAACGTCCACGTCTATGCCCCGGAGCCGGCCCGCCGTTTCGTGATGGTGGACATGAAGCGCTACCGCGAGGGTGACACCCTCCCCGTCGGCCCGCGCGTCGAGTCGATCACCAGTGACGGGCTGGTGCTCGCCTGGCGCGGGCGACGTTTCCTCTGGCCGGTGGACGGCCCGCCGCGCTAGCGCCTCGCCCGGGCCCACGGCCGACAGGGAGATGCCGCACCCGCCCGCCGCTCAGCAACAGCTCGGCTGCTGGAAGGCAGCCGACATCCCCGCGCGACATCGGAGAACGCCGGGCGCCGCCGGCCCCTGGACAACGGCCGGGCTCGGCCGTACGCGTGGACCAGGCGTCGCAGGCGTAAAACGCCACCGGAGATGTCGGCTGCCAGGAGCAGCCGACCTACGAGCAGGGGAACGGCCGTGCCCTGGTACCGGGGCACGGGCGATGTCAAACGAGGTCGTGACCGGAGAGACCGGCATCGGGCCGCGGTTGGCCGCGTAGGTCGGCTGCTGGAAGGCAGCCGACATCCCCGCGCGACATCGGAGAACGCCGGGCGCCGCCGGCCCCTGGACAACGGCC
>NZ_WNXE01000681.1:0-897 GCF_010993615.1 Arhodomonas sp. KWT
GCGTCGCCGGCCATCACCGCAACGGAAGACCCACGCACAATGGCCGGCGCACATACCGCGTCTGGGACCGCCCCGTCCGTTACGCCCACCGTCTGCAACGTGGTCCGCTGCAGGTCGGCTGCACAGGGCAGCCGGCATTCTCCCCAAATGTGTGCTGGACCGGTCATGCAGTGGCGACCGCCGCAGGCCCGGAACGTATTGCCAGCCAGGAGCCGCCAACGTAAGGGACGGCATGACCGCCCGGCCGGGCGTGTAGCTGACCCCGGCAGCTCGCGCGCCCGCCACGCGCGATATCCCGCGGGCGCCCCCGGCAAGGATGTGACACACGGCCGACGGCCGCGCACGACCGACCACCATGGCACCCACCCCCCCCATCCCGTAGGTCGTGCACCGACAGGTGTGCGACGTCTCCGCGGCGTCGCGAGCGCAGGAACGTCGCGTGCCCGCGGCCGAAGGCTGCACATTCCGGTAGGTCACGCGCCGCAGCCAATACCGGGCAATTCGCCCGATGCTAAGGTAGGGCGCCAATCCCCACCCTCTTAGCTGGATGCGCAACGACCACAACACCACCCTGGCCACGCTATTCGTCGTCGGTACCGGATGCCTGTGGGGCTTCTACTGGCTGCCGGTGCGGCGGCTCTCCGAGCTCGGCCTGTCGGGCGCCTGGGGCACGCTGGCGATCGTCGCTGTGGCCGCCCTCCTGCTGCTACCGTTCGCCGTGCGAACCTCGCACCAATCCGTACCGTCCAGCCGCGCGGCCCTGGTGTGGGTTGCCCTGGGCGGTTTCGCCTTCGTCCTCTACTCGGCCGGCCTGGTCTACGGACGCGTGGCCATCGTGGTCCTGCTGTTCTTCCTCACGCCGGTCTGGAGCACCCTGATCGGCCGCTACGTCATGGG
>NZ_WNXE01000682.1:0-896 GCF_010993615.1 Arhodomonas sp. KWT
GCGCGGGCGGCGGACACGGCGGTGCTGGTCAGCGAGGCGGAGAGATCCAGGCTCGGGTAGCGCTCGGCGATGGAGGCCGCCACCGTGGCGTCCGCCGAGCGCACCCGCAGGAAGGCAGCGCGCAGGTCCGGGCGGCGGCGCAGCCACGCCGAGGGCACGCCCACGTCCGGCAGCGGCGGCACCACCACGCGCTCCGGCGCCTCGGTCGGCAGCGCCAGCGCCTGGGGCGGGCGGCCGAGCAGCGCGGCGAGGTCCGCGCGCAACCGGTCGCGCTCACCCAGGGCCTGCTCCAGGGTGGTGCCGGTCTGCTCGGTGAGCTGGCGCTGGCGCAGCAGCTCGTCGGCGGTGACCTGGCCGTTACGGAAGCGCACCTCGATGAGATCGGCGATACGCGCGTTGAGGTCACGCTGGCGGCGCAGCAGCTCGATGGTCTCGTGCTGGCTCAGGAGCTGATAGTAGGTGCGTGCGACCTCCGCGCTCAGGGTCACCGCCGCGGCACGCAGGTCGAAGCGGCTCGCCTGCGCCTCCAGCCCGGCAGCACGGGCCTGGGAGGCCAGCCGTCCCCACAGGTCGACCTCGAAGCTGGCGGTCAGCGAGCCGGTGTAGCGCTCGGTGCTCTCGCCATCGTTGCGCTGGGTCCTCGCCCCGCTGCTGGCCTGCAGCTGCGGGCGCTGCCCGGCCCCCTCCAGCCGGGCCAGCGCCCGCGCGCGGCGGAGCCGCGCCCGCGCGCCGGCGAGCGAGAAACTGCCCGCCAGGGCCTCGCGCTCCAGCGCCGCCAGGGCCGGATCGTCGAAGTGCCGCCACCAGCGCGACGGCAGCGCACCGTCCCCGCTCGCGGAGAAGCGTTCCGGCACCGGCGCGGCATCGCGCGCGGGCATGTCGGTGTTCGGGGTGCA
>NZ_WNXE01000683.1:0-893 GCF_010993615.1 Arhodomonas sp. KWT
GTTTCCTTTCTCACCGACGTCCACTGTTTCACCTACCACAACATCGGTGACGAGCTGCTGTGGGCGACGAGCATGCCGTGCATCGTCGGCGGCGAGGCGAGCATCCCCATCGCCGAGTACGGCCGCTCCAACGTCGGGCGCATGAAGCACGTCTACCGCCACGGCCTCGACTGGCGCTATGGCCGCGCCATGCAGGCCATTGCCGGCATCCACTTCAACTACTCGTTCAGCGACGGCTTCCTGGCCGCCGTGCAGGCCGCGGACGGTGACACCCGGCCGGCAAAGGAATACCGCTCCGGCGCCTACTTCGCACTGATCCGCAACTTCCAGCGCTACGGCTGGCTGGTGCCCTACCTGTTCGGCGCCTCGCCGGCGATCTGCCGCTCGTTCACCCACGGGGAGAACCTGCACTTCGAGACCATGGGCAAGGGCACGTTCTACGAGCCCTGGGGCACATCGCTGCGCATGAGCGACATCGGCTACAAGAACAAGGCACAGGCCGGGCTGTCGGTCTCCTACAACGACCTCGACAGCTACGTGCGCGACCTCACCGCCGCCATCTCCACGGAGGATCCGGAGTACGCGCGCATCGGCACCCATGTCGACGGCGAATGGCGCCAGCTCAACACCAACATCCTCCAGATCGAGAACGAGTACTACAGCTTCGTTCGCCCGAAGGCGGTGGCGAACTCCGGCGAGCGCCCCACCACGGCACTGCGCCGCGCCGGCGTGGAGTACGTCGAGATCCGGGCACTGGACCTCAACCCGTTCGAGCCCGTGGGTGTGGACGTGCCCCAGCTGCTGTTCATGGAGACGCTGCTGCTGTTCTGCCTGCTCCAGGACAGCCCCCCCATCGACGCCCACGAGCAGGGACGGATCAACCACAACCAGGG
>NZ_WNXE01000684.1:0-893 GCF_010993615.1 Arhodomonas sp. KWT
ACCATGGCCATGGCGGGGAAGGTGCGGCCCATGACCTCGCGGTAGGCCTCACCCATCTCCTTGAGCCGCGCCAGGTACTCGTGCTTGTCGGTGATGTACCAGGTCATGCGCACGACGTGCTCCGGGCCGGCGTCGGCGGCGCCGAGCACGGCGACGGTGTTCTTCAGCACCTGGCGGACCTGGTCGATGAAGTCGCTGCTGGGAAAGCTCTCGGTCTCGTCCCAGCCGACCAGGCCGCCGGTGAAGACCATGCGGCCCCGGGCGGTGGTGCCGTTGGAGTAGCCCTTGGGGCGCTTCCAGCCTTCCGGATTGACGGTCTGCATAGCGGTTACTCTCCTTGGATCAGGTTCGTTGCGCCGGCGGGCCCAGCCGCGTGCGCAGGGTCGGCGGCAGCGCCGCGGCCTCGGGCCGGGGCGCGAAGCGGTACCAGCGCAGCACGATCGTGCCGGCGACCCGCTCCTCCGTGCCGTGCTGGATGCGGTAGTCGAGGGTCACGCGGGCGGCGTCGACGTCCCGCACCTCGAGCGTGTAGTCGATGTGCTCGCCGAGCAGGCTCGGACGGGAGAACCGGCACTCCAGCCGCTCGATCCTCGGTGCTTCGCCGCGGGCAGCGAGCAGGGCGGCCTCGCTGCCGGCGTCGGTGAGCGAGGCGAGCCAGGTGGTCACGATCTCCTCCAGGAGCTCGAAGTAGCGGGGGTAGAACACGATGCCCGCCGGGTCGCAGTGCTGGAAACGCACCTGGCGGGTGGCGCGGTGGACCGGCGTGCTCATGCCCCGTTACCCCCGCCGTCGCGGAAGGCCGAGAGCACCTGGCGGGCGATCACCTGCTGCTGGATCTCCGAGGCACCCTCGTAGATCCGCAGCGCGCGGATGTCGCGGTAGAGCCGCTCCAC
>NZ_WNXE01000685.1:0-893 GCF_010993615.1 Arhodomonas sp. KWT
CGTTGAACACGACGAACAGGTATTTCATGTGTCCTGGCTCCCGGGGGCCAACCGGTAGGAGAAGCTGCCGGGGGCATCCGATGCGGGCTTCAGGGGGACGGGGTGCCAGCCGTCCCGGCGTAGCGTTGCCAGGAATCGCCGTATGGCGCCGCCGTCCTCGTTGCCGGCGGTGCCGTCCACACGCAGCCGGTAGCCGTCGCGCGGGCTGGACTCCAGCCGGACGCGGTAGACGGTCAGTCCCGGCCCCGCGGCCTCGCGGATGCTGGCGAGCACCTGGACCGGGGTATAGGGGGCGCCCCGGTCGAGGCGGCCGACGAAGGCCGAGAGTTCCGCGACGGTGCCGGAGCGGTCGGGGAAGTCTGCCTCCCGGATCCTCGCGCTTCTGTCCTGCACCGCTGCCTTCAGCGTCCGCGCGCTTTCGCGTTCCTGTGCCGCGAGACCGTGGGTGTACTGCCCGGCGGCGCCGAGACCGACGGCGAGCGCGCCGACCGCGGTGAGCACCGCCGGGGCCATTGACTCGGACCACCACGCCGTCTTTTCGCGGACGGGGTTGCTGCTGGCAGCGGCACCGAGGCGGTTGACGGCCCGGGGCAGGGCGCTGAGGACCTCTCCGTCCCCGTCGCGGAAGCGCTGCGAGCGTGTGCGGCGGACCGGTACGCCCGCGGCATCCTGGACGCGCTCGATCAACGAGGTCTCCAGCTCGTCGTCCGGGGCCGCCAGGGCGGTGAGCCACTCCGGGCGCAGCGGCCCGGCGTGGCCGGACTGAGCGGCGAACGCGGCGATGTTGGCCCCGAGGGTCCGTGCCGCGAGCTGCTGGTCCTCGGCCTCGCCGGTGGCGCTGTAGACGTCCTCGAACGACAGGTCATCCCGTCCCCGCGCGAACACCAGCAGAC
>NZ_WNXE01000686.1:0-893 GCF_010993615.1 Arhodomonas sp. KWT
CGCGGCGCTCGCCGTCGGAGTTGGCGAGGACGTCGGTGAGCGCCGCCAGCCGCTCACCCGGCGCGGTCCCCGCCTCACGGGCGGGATCGCGGGTCTCCAGCAGCTCGCGCATCGTCGGCAGCCGCGGGCTGGTGATGTCGTAGACGTAACCTTCCCGCACCGTGACCACGCACGGCCCGCCGCGGCGCGGCGACCAGGCACGGCCGACCAGGCAGGCACGCTCCGCATCCCGGGGCAGCGCGGCCTCGGCATCGAGTTGGGGGGACAGCGTCGTCATGTCGATCCTCCCGGCCGGTGAACGGCCCCGGTCACAGCGCCCGGACCGCGGGGACCGGGGCCTCCGCGACGGTCATCGGGTTGCGCAGGGGCAGCGCGAACGGCCCGGCCTCCAGCTCGAAGACGTCGCCGTCGCGGGTGCTCACGCCGTCGCTGAAGCTCAGCGTCGCCGTGCCGAGAAAGTGCACGTGGAGGTCCCCCGGACGGCGGAAGGCGGCGTACTTGAAGTGGTGGGCCTCGAGGTTTGCGATGCTGTGACACATGTGCTCCTCGCCGGTGACGAAGGGGCGCTCCCAGAGCACCTCGCCGTCACGCCGTATCCGCGAGACGCCGCGCACGCTTGCCGGCAGATCCCCCAGGAGCAGCTCCCCGCCGAGGGCGCAGGCGCGCAGTTTGGAGTGGGCCAGGTAGAGGTAGTTCTCGCGCTCGGTGACGTGGTCGGAGAACTCGTTGGCGAGCACGTACCCGAGCCGGCAGGGGGTCCCATCGGCGGCGATGATGTAGATGCCGGCGATCTCCGGCTCCTCGCCGCCGTCCAGGGCGAAGTCCGGCGATACCAGCGCCTCGCCGGGGCCGGCGACGATGGTGCCGTCGCCCTTGTAGAACCACTCCGGCTG
>NZ_WNXE01000687.1:0-891 GCF_010993615.1 Arhodomonas sp. KWT
TCCACACCGGGAGGCGTCGGCTCCGCGCAGGGGCCGGCCACCACCGTGACCGCCGCGCCGCGGGCGGCCGCGGCGGCCGCCAGGGCGAAGCCCATACGGCCGCTGCTGCGGTTGCTGATGTAGCGGACAGGGTCGATGGCCTCACGGGTGGGGCCGGCGGTGATCAGCACCCGTTCGCCGGTCAGTGGGCCGTCGCCGACCGCGAGGGCGGCGACGATGGCCTCGGGCTCCAGCATCCGCCCGGCGCCGGTCTCACCGCAGGCCTGTGAGCCCTCGCCGGGGCCGATGAGCCGGACGCCGCGGGCCTCCAGCACCTCGCGGTTGGCCCGGGTGGCGGCGTTGGCCCACATCAGCCGGTTCATCGCCGGGGCGAGGCTGATGGGGGCGTCAGTGGCCAGGCACAGGGTGGCGAGGAGGTCGTCGGCGAGGCCATGGGCCAGCCGGGCCATGAAGTCCGCGCTCGCCGGCGCGATCAGTACCTGGTCCGCCCAGCGCGCCAGCTCGATGTGGCCCATAGCCGCCTCGGCATCCGGGTCGAGGAGGTCGTGATGGACGGGCCGGCCGGAGACCGCCTGGAAGGTCAGTGGCTGCACGAACGCCCGCGCCCCGGCGGTGAGCACGACGCGGACGTCGGCGCCCGTCTCGCGCAGGCGTCGTACCAGGTCGGGGGCCTTGTAGGCCGCGATCCCGCCGGTGACCCCGAGCAGGACGCGGCAGCCGGTGAGCTGCGGCATGGTGTTATCCGTGCAAATGGGCACAGATTACCGGCGTGCCCCGGGTATGGGAAGCATCCGCCGGTGCCGTGCGGGCCTGCGGGATGAGCGTGTAGACTCTGGGCGACAACGGGACGATGACCTCAGGGAGGAGGCATGGCGATCACGGACTGGCCGG
>NZ_WNXE01000688.1:0-890 GCF_010993615.1 Arhodomonas sp. KWT
GCCCGTGCCGTCGAAGAACACGCCGATGAACAGGTTCGTGTCGCAGGGGTTTTTCGGGTCTGTTCTGTGTTCTCTGTCGACGGCGTGGCGGTTAACCGTTTCATTTTGGTCCTTTGTAAAGAACCGATATCGATCGGCAGGGTTGGACGTTTCCAACGGGACTCGCTGAGCAAGGGTTGCACTCATGGTTTACTCGCCTCCAATCTGCGAATGTAGGCCTGATCCTTGGCCAAGCGCCTTTCCCATCGTTCCATTGCCTCCGTGACTGTACCCTCATTATTGATGAGGCAGGGCTTCGGATCGGCCATGCACGATTTGGTGTGCTTGATTCGGTCCTCGACGAGTTTCATCCGCCTATTAATGAGTTTTGTACGGTACGCCTCCGAAGGCTGAGGCCAGCCCCGGATCTCGCCGGGCCAGTCCTCGTGGGGCGGGTCGACCTCGCTGAGCACCACGGCGTAGCGTCCGCCGGGCAGGGCCTGGAGCCAGAGCGTGGCCCTGTCGGGATCGCCGTAGCGGGGTACCGCCACCGTGCGCTCGAGGTCCAGCGTGCCGTTGTCCCGGCGCCGGATATAATCTTCCCGGATTTCGTCCGTCGTATCGCCCTCAAGGGCAGGACTGATGGTCAATACGACCTCCAGCCCCTCGTGCCACTGTTCGGGCAGGGGTACGCAGCAGGTGACGCCGCCGGCGCCGTAAGGGAGGATGCTCATGCCCACGGCGCTGTATTCGGCATCGCCCGGGCGGTGCACGGAGAAGTAGCGGATGCCCCGCTCGGTGTAGTTCACCGCCGATACGGACACGCCGATGGTGTCCCCGCCGCCGCAGGCGGTGAGCAGGGCGGCCATGAGCAGGGGCCAGACGATGAGGGGGGTCGAGCGGCGTGCTGT
>NZ_WNXE01000689.1:0-889 GCF_010993615.1 Arhodomonas sp. KWT
GCTCTGAGTCACCGCGGCCTCCGAGTCAGGGACTTCAGGCTGCGTTGTCGATCTGCTTGGGCTCGTCGTTGTCCTCGTCGTGCAGCTCGGCGAGGCTGTGCTTGGCTATGTAGCAGCGCCCGACCTGCCATTCCTCGGATTGCTCCAGGACCACGGCGCCAACCAGGCGCGTGATCGCCGCCTCGTTGGGGAAGATGCCCACTACATCGCTGCGGCGCTTGATCTCCTTGTTCACCCGCTCGAGTGGGTTGGTGGAGGCGATCTTCGACCAGTGCGCCGCCGGGAAGGCGGTGTGGGCGAGCACCTCGTCTTCGGCGGCATCCATCATCGCCGCCACCTTCGGGAAGCGAGAGCGCAGCGACTCCGCCGTTTCGCGCCACTGAGCGCGCGCCTCGGCGCCGTTCTGCTGGGCGAAGGCGGTGCGAATGGCCGCCGCCACCATCGACTGGTGGCGCTTGTGCACATGGGCGAGCACATCGCGCATGAAGTGCACCCGGCAGCGCTGCCAGCTCGCCCCGAGCACCTGCGCCACGGCCTTCTTCAACCCCGCATGGGCGTCAGAGATGACCAACTGCACGCCCGCCATCCCCCGGCCGATGAGATCGCGCAGGAACTGCTTCCAGAACGCCTCGGTCTCCGCCGGGCCGACCGCCAGGCCCAGCACCTCGCGCCGGCCTTCGGTGTTCACCGCCACTGCCAACACACAGGCCTTGGAGACCACCCGGCCGCCGTCACGCGCCTTCACGTAGGTGGCATCCAGCCACAGATACGGCCAGCGTCCCTCAATCGGGCGAGACAGGAACGCCGAGACACGCTCATCGATGCTCTGGCACAGCCGAGACACCTGGGACGAGGAAATGCCCGTCATCCCCGCCGCGCGCACCAGATC
>NZ_WNXE01000068.1:0-1551 GCF_010993615.1 Arhodomonas sp. KWT
CTGATGAAAAACCAAACCACTTATGACCCGAGCAAAATCGCCGCGGCCGCTTGACACCGGACATAGAATCTCTCCCGCGAGGGGGAGAGGGGTTTGGGGAGAGGGGGGAAGCAGCGTCAGCTGCTGGCGGCCTCCGTCTCCACGTCCTCCCCCATGAATTCCTTCGCAAACCGCTGGAGGATACCGCCGGCGGCATAGATGCTGAGCTCGTCCTGGGTGTCCAGGCGGCAGATCACCGGGACGGCCTCGCGGCTGCCGTCCTGGCGGTGGATCACCAGGGTCAGGGTGGCGCCCGGGGCCGGCTCGCCCTCGACGTCGTAGGTCTCGCTGCCGTCGATGCCCAGGGTCCTGCGGGTGGTGCCCTCCTGGAACTGCAGCGGGAGCACGCCCATGCCCACCAGGTTGGTGCGGTGGATGCGCTCGAAGCCCTCGGCGGCGATGGCCTCGACGCCGGCGAGGCGCACGCCCTTGGCGGCCCAGTCTCGCGACGAGCCCTGGCCGTAGTCGGCGCCGGCGACGATGATCAGCGGCTGGCGGCGCTGCTGGTAGGTCTCGATGGCGTCCCACATGCGCATGACCTCGCCCTCCGGCTCCAGCCGGGTGAGCGAGCCCTGGCGGACCTCGCCGTTCTCATCCCGCACCATCTCGTTGAACAGCTTCGGGTTGGCCAGCGTCGCGCGCTGGGCGGTGAGGTGGTCGCCGCGGTGGGTGGCGTAAGAGTTGAAGTCTTCCTCCGGCAGGCCCATCTTCGCGAGGTACTCGCCGGCGGCGCTGTCCGGCAGGATGGCGTTGGACGGCGAGAGGTGGTCGGTGGTGATGTTGTCCGGCAGCACCGCCAGCGGTCGCATGCCCTTGAGCGCGGGCCGGTCGGCGAGGTCGCCCTCCCAGTATGGGGGCCGGCGGATGTAGGTGCTCATGGGCCGCCAGTCGTACAGCGGGCTGACCTGCTCGCCCTTCTCCACCTTGATGTTGAACATCGGCGTGTAGACGTTGCGGAACTGCTCCGGCTTCACGCTCTCGCGCACGATGCGGTCGATCTCCTCGTCGGAGGGCCAGAGGTCCTTGAGGGTGAGCGGGTTGCCGTCGGCGTCAAACCCCAGCGCGTCCTTCTCGATGTCGAAGCGCACGGTGCCGGCGATGGCGTAGGCCACCACCAGCGGCGGCGAGGCGAGGAACGCCTGCTTGGCGTAGGGGTGGATGCGGCCGTCAAAGTTGCGGTTTCCGGAGAGCACGGCCGTGGTGTAGAGGTCGCGGTCGATGATCTCCTGCTGGATCTCGGGGTCGAGGGCCCCGGACATGCCGTTGCAGCTGGTGCAGGCGAAGCCGACGATGCCGAAGCCGAGGCTCTCCAGCTCCGGGAGCAGGTTCGACTCTTCCAGGTACATCTGCACGGCCTTGGAGCCCGGCGCCAAGGAGGTCTTCACCCAGGGCTTGCGGGTGAGGCCCATCTCGTTGGCCTTCTTCGCGAGCAGCCCGGCGGCGACCACGTTGCGCGGGTTGGAGGTGTTGGTGCAGCTGGTGACGGCGGCGATGATCACCGCGCCGTCGGGC
>NZ_WNXE01000068.1:1648-4457 GCF_010993615.1 Arhodomonas sp. KWT
GGACCACCGGCGACATCTTCTCCAGGTTGATCTGGTGCATGATGCCGTTGCCCGGCGGGATGACGTCCACGTTGTCGAAGGCCTTTTTGGTCCAGTCGATGAAGTGGAAGCGGTCCTCGTTGCGGCGATCCTCGATCTCGCGGTTCTTGCGGAAGGCGTCCGGATCGTAGCCGCCGCACTCCACGGCCAGGGAGTGGTCGACGATGAGCTGGGTCGGCACCACCGGGTTCACCTTGGCCGGGTCGCCGCCCTTCTCGGCGATGGCGTCGCGCAGGCCGGCGAGGTCCACGAGCGCGGTCTGGCCAAGGATGTCGTGGCAGACGACCCGCGCGGGGTACCACGGGAAGTCCTGGTCGCGCCGGCGCTCGACGATCTGCGTGAGCGCGGCGCTGAGCCGGGACGGGTCGCAGCGGCGCACCAGGTTCTCCGCCAGCACACGGGCGGTGTAGGGGAGGCGGTCGTAGGCGCCCGGGCGGATGTCGTCGACGGCGGCGCGGGTGTCGAAGTAGTCGAGGTCGGTGCCCGGCAGGGACTTGCGGTATCGGGTGTTCATGGCGTCGTTCTTCCAGCTTCCTGGCCCGTGGCCGTGGGGGCCGGCTTGGCCGTCGGCCCGGCATGTACGATCAGAGACCCGGCGCGCGTCCCTCGCGCCGGCGCTCCCCGGTCCCGGGCGCGCCGTCCCTGGCGGCCCGGATGCGGGGCGGGTTGGTCAGTCCCGCTCCTCCAGCGGCACCCAGGTCTGCAGGTCCGGCCCGGTGTACTCCGCGTTGGGGCGGATGATGCGGTTGTTGGCGCGCTGCTCGAAGACGTGGGCGCACCAGCCGGTGACGCGGGACATCACGAAGATCGGGGTGAACAGCTTCGTGGGGATGCCCATGAAGTGATAGGCGCTGGCGTGGAAGAAGTCCGCGTTGGGGAAGAGCTTCTTCTCGCGCCACATCACGTCGGCGACGCGCTCGGAGACGGGATAGAGGACGGTGTCGCCGATCTCGTCTGCGAGGCGCCTGGACCACGCCTTGATGATGGCGTTGCGCGGGTCCTTGTCGCGGTAGACGGCATGGCCGAAGCCCATGATTTTGTCCTTGCGCTCGAGCATGCCGAGGATCTCGCGCTCGGCCTCGTCCGGGTCGGACCACTGCTCGATCATCGCCATCGCCGCCTCGTTGGCACCGCCGTGGAGCGGGCCGCGCAGCGAGCCGATGGCGCCGGTGACGCAGGAGTGCAGGTCCGAGAGCGTGGAGGCGCACACCCGCGCGGTGAACGTCGAGGCGTTGAACTCGTGCTCGGCGTAGAGGATCAGCGAGGCGTGCATCACCTTCTCGTGGGTGGCGTTGGGCGACTCGCCGAGGAGCAGGTGGAGGAACTGCGCGCCGATGGAGTCGTCGTCCGTATCGGTGTCCACGCGCACGCCGTCGTGGGAGTAGCGGTACCAGTAGGTGATGATCCCGGGCAGCGCGGCGAGGATGCGGTCGGCGACGTCCTGCTGCTCCTCAAAGCCCTGCTCCGTCTCCAGGTTGCCGAGCATGGAGCAGCCGGTGCGCATGACGTCCATGGGATGGGCGTCCGCGGGGATGCGCTCGAGGACCTCCCGGAGCGCCTGCGGCAGCGCGCGCAGGCCCTTGAGGCGACGCTTGTAGGCGTCGAGCTCGGCGCGGTTGGGGAGCTTGCCGTAGAGCAGCAGGTAGGCGACCTCCTCGAACTGCGCGTGCTCGGCGAGGTCGTGGATGTCGTAGCCGCGATAGGTCAGGCCGGTGCCCTTGATGCCCACGGTACACAGCTCGGTCTCGCCGGCGGTCATGCCGCGCAGACCGGCGCCCGTTTTCTTCTCCGTCATGGTGCCTCTCCTGATGCGTGCGGGCCCGCCCGGCGGGGCGGGCCGTCAATGATCCTGTCCCTGTCGTCCGGACCGCTCACTCCTCGCGGGAGAACAGCTCGTCGAGCTTGCGCTCGTACTCGTGGTAGCCGAGCACGTCGTAGAGCTCGTTGCGGGTCTGCATGAGCTCGGTCACGGCGGACTGGGTGCCGTCCTGGCGGATGGCGGCGTAGACCTGCTCGGCGGCGCGGCTCATCGCCCGGAAGGCGGACAGCGGGTAGAGCACGAGCCCGGCCCCGGCGCCGCGCAGCTCCTCGACGGTGAACAGCGGGGTCTTGCCGAACTCGGTGATGTTGGCGAGCACGGGCACGGAGACGCGGTCGGCGAAGGCCTTGAACTCCTCCAGCGAGTGCAACGCCTCGGCGAAGATCATGTCCGCGCCGGCCTCGACGTAGGCGTCGGCACGCTCGACGGCGGACTCCAGGCCCTCACCGGCGTAGGCGTCGGTGCGCGCCATGATCACGAAGTCCTCGTCGTAGCGCGCGTCCACGGCGGCCTTCACCCGGTCGACCATCTCCGCCTTGGAGACCAGCGCCTTGCCCGGCCGGTGGCCGCAGCGCTTGGACTGGACCTGGTCCTCGATGTGCACGGCGGCGGCGCCGGCACGGGTCAGCTCCTGGATGGTACGGGCGATGTTGAAGGCGCCGCCCCAGCCGGTGTCGATGTCCACCAGCAGCGGCACGTCGCACACGCCGGTGATGCGGCGGACGTCCTCGGCGACGTCGGCGAGCTGGGTGATGCCCAGGTCCGGGAGGCCGAACGAGGCATTGGCCACGCCGCCCCCGGAGAGGTAGATGGCGCGGAAGCCGGCGCGCTCGGCGAGCAGCGCGGAGTAGGCGTTGATGGTGCCGGCCACCTGAAGCGGCCGTTCTTCGTCGACGGCGCGGCGGAAGCGCCGTCCTGCGGATTCCAATGTCGGCATGGTTTTCTCTCCCT
>NZ_WNXE01000068.1:4556-5987 GCF_010993615.1 Arhodomonas sp. KWT
TCCCCGGCGGGGACGATTGCCGGGACGACAGCGGACCGGGTGGCCGGGACGGCCGGGGGAGGAAGACGGGAATGGGGCGGGGATGCCGTCACCCCCGCCCCGGCTGGCGCCGACGGCCTCAGTTGGCCTTGTGGATGGCGCGCTTGTCCACGGCCAGGGCGGCCTCGTGGACGGACTCCGAGAGGGTCGGATGGGCATGGATGGTCCGCGCCAGGTCCTCGGCGCTGGCGGCGAACTCCATGGCGACCACGCACTCGGCGATCAGCTCCGAGGCCTGGGAGCCACAGATGTGCACGCCCAGGACGCGGTCGGTCTCGGCGTGGGAGAGGATCTTGACCATACCGGCGGTCTTGTCCATCGCCCGTGCGCGGCCGTTGGCCGCGAAGCCGAAGGTCCCCGAGCGGAACGGGGTGCCCGCGTTCTTGAGCTGCTTCTCCGTGCGCCCGACCCAGGCGATCTCCGGGTCGGTGTAGATCACCCACGGGATCGCCTCGTAGTTCACGTGGCCGGGCTTGCCGGCGATGCGCTCGGCGACCATCACGCCCTCCTCGCTGCCCTTGTGGGCGAGCATGGGGCCGCGGACCACGTCGCCGACGGCGTAGACGCCGGGGATGTTGGTCTCGCAATGGTCGTTCACGTGCACGAAGCCGCGCTCGTCGGTGAGCAGGTCGACGTCCTCGTGGGCGAGCTCCTCGGTGTTGGGCCGGCGACCCACGGCGACGATGAGCTTGTCCACCTGGATGTTCTGGCTGCCGTCCTTGTCCTCGTAGTGCACGGACACGGTCTTGCCCTGGCGGGTCTCGGTGACCCGGCAGTTCAGGCGGATGTCCAGGCCCTGCTTCTCGAACTGGCGCTTGGCGTCGCGGGAGACCTGGTGGTCCACCGGCGCCAGGAACTCCTCCTGGGCCTCGAGCAGCACGACCTTGGAGCCCAGGCGGTTCCACACGCTGCCCATCTCCAGGCCGATCACGCCGGCGCCGATGACGCCCAGGCGCTTGGGCACCTCGGTCATCTCCAGCGCCCCGTCGGAGGTGAGCACGCGCTCGCCGTCGGTGGGGGCGGCGCCGATCTCGATCGGCTTGGAGCCGGTGGCGAGGATCACGCTGCCCGCCTCCAGGGTCTGCTTCTTGCCCTTATGGGGCGAGAACTCGACGCGGCGGTCGCTGAGCAGCTTGCCGTGGCCCTGGAGCCACTCGATCTTGTTCGCCTTGAACAGCTGCTGGATGCCACCGGTGAGGTCGGCGACGACCTTGTCCTTGCGGGCGATCATCTTGGAGACGTCGAGGTCGACGCCGCTGACGTTGATCCCGTGACCGGCGAGCTCGTCGGTCACCTTGTGGTACTGCTCGGAGGAATCGAGCAGCGCCTTCGAGGGGATACAGCCCACGTTCAGGCAGGTCCCGCCCAGCGCGGGCTCGCTGCCCTTGCGCC
>NZ_WNXE01000068.1:6084-15053 GCF_010993615.1 Arhodomonas sp. KWT
CGACTTGGACTCGGCCGGGGCGCTGCGCCGACCCGCCGGCTCCGGCTCGCGGGGCTTGCGCTCGGCGGCACCGCTGTCGCCGCTGTCGAGATAGCGCTGCACGTCCTCCTTGGTGATCCGCCCGTCGCGGCCGGTCCCCTCGATGCGGGACGGATCCAGGTCGTTCTCGGCGACCATCCGCCGCACCGCGGGAGAGAGGTCCTGGTCCGGCTCGGCGGCCGGGGCCTTGCCGGCGGAGGACTCGGCGGGCTCCGGCTCGGGCTCGGCGGCCGGCTCGGCCTCCTGCTTGCCCGCGGACTCGGCCGGCGCCTCCCCGGCAGACTCCTGCTTCGCCGCGGCACCCGCACCGCCGCCCTCGCCGAGGGTGGCGATGACCTCGTCGGCGGTGACCGTGTCGCCCTCGTTCTTGAGGATCTCGCCGAGCACCCCGTCCTCCGGGGCCGGCACCTCGAGCACGACCTTGTCGGTCTCGATATCGACCAGGTTCTCGTCGCGTTCCACCGCGTCACCGGGCTGCTTGTGCCAGGTGACCACGGTGGCCTCGGTCACGGATTCGGGCAGTGCGGGTACCTTGACTTCGATACTCATCGATTCCTCGCTTGTTGTCCTCGGTGGCCCCATCCCCGGGCCTGGATTATCGGCGCGATGCGCTTACCGGTTCGTGTTCAGCCGAGCGCGGCCTCGACGAGGCGGCGCTGCTGCTCGTGGTGGAGCTTGGCATAGCCCACGGCCGGCGAGGCGGACGGATCCCGGCCGGCATAGCTGAGCGACTGCTCGCGGGTCATGCAGTTCCGCACGTGATGCTGGATCTGGTACCACGCGCCCTGGTTCTGGGGCTCCTCCTGGCACCAGACCACCTCCTTGGCCCCCTTGTAGCGGCGCTTGAGCAGCGCGGAGAGCTCCTTCTCCGGGAAGGGGTAGAGCTGCTCGACGCGCACGATGGCGACGTCGTCCTGCTCGCGCTTGCGCCGCTCCTGGAGCAGGTCGTAGTAGACCTTGCCGCTGCACACCACCACGCGGTTGATCGACTTGACCTTCATCTCGTCGATCTCGTCGATGACGCGGTGGAAGCGCCCGCGGGAGAGCTCGTCCAGCACCGAGGTCGAGAGCTTGTGGCGGAGCAGCGACTTCGGCGTCATCACGATCAGGGGCTTGCGCGTGGTCTGCAGCATCTGCCGGCGCAGCATGTGGAAGAACTGCGCCGGGGTGGAAGGCACGCAGACCTGGATGTTCTGCTCCGCGCACAGCTGCAGGAAGCGCTCCAGTCGCGCCGAGGAGTGCTCCGGCCCCTGGCCTTCATAGCCGTGGGGCAGGAACATCGTCAGCCCGCAGAGCCGGCCCCACTTGGCCTGCCCGGAGCTGATGAACTGGTCGATGACCACCTGCGCGCCGTTGACGAAGTCACCGAACTGCGCCTCCCAGATCGTCAGCGTCTGCGGATCCGAGGTGGAGTAGCCGTACTCGAAACCGAGCACCGCCTCCTCCGAGAGCAGCGAGTCGATGACCGTGAAGCTCGCCGGGTCCTCGCCGACGTCCTTGAGCGGCACGTGGGTGGTGCCGTCCTTCGCGTTGTGGAGCACGGCGTTGCGATGGAAGAAGGTGCCGCGGCCGGAATCCTGGCCGGTGAGGCGCACCTGCCAGCCCTCCTCGAGGAGGCTCGCGTAGGCCATGGTCTCGGCAAAGCCCCAGTCCATGGCCAGCGCGCCGGCGGCCATCTTGCGCCGGCTCTCCATCATGCTCGCCACCCGGGGGTTGAGTTCGAAGCCCTCGGGCAGGCGCTGGAGGTGCTCCTGCAGGCCGCGGATGCGCTCCAGCGAGACGGCCGTCTCGACCTCCTGGTCCTCGCCGCCGGAGAAGAAGGGCGACCAGTCGACCAGGAACTCATTCTGGACGTCCTCGACCATGTTGGGTGCGACGACCTCACCCTCGTCGAGGCGGTCACGGTAGCTGCGCTCCATGCGCTTGGCGTCGTCGCCGGCGATGACGTCGTCCCCGACCAGGCGCTCGGCGTAGAGCTTGCGCAGCGGCGTGTGCTTCTTGATCTTCTGGTACATCATCGGCTGGGTCGCCGAGGGCTCGTCCGCCTCGTTGTGCCCGTGCCGGCGATAGCAGATGACGTCGATGACCACATCGCGGCGGAAACGCTTGCGGTAGTCCATCGCCAGCTGGGTGACGAACAGCACCGCCTCCGGGTCATCGCCGTTGACGTGGAAGATCGGCGCCTGAACCATCTTCGCGACCTCGGTGCAGTAGAACGTCGAGCGCGAGTCGAGCGGATTCGAGGTGGTGAAGCCGATCTGGTTGTTGATGATCACGTGCATGGTGCCGCCGGTATAGAAACCGCGGGCCTGGGAGAGCTGGAAGGTCTCCATGATCACGCCCTGGCCGGCGAAGGCGGCGTCACCGTGGATGAGCACCGGCAGGACCTCGTCGCCGGTGGCGTCGTGTCGACGCTGCATGCGCGCCCGGGTCGAGCCGACGACCACCGGGTTGACGATCTCCAGGTGCGAGGGGTTGAACGCCAGCGCCAGATGGAGCGCCCCGCCGGACGTCTGGATGTCCGACGAATAGCCCATGTGGTACTTCACGTCGCCGGCGGTGGCGTTGTCCAGCTCGTAGTCGCCCTCGAACTCGGCGAACAGCTCCGCCGGCGACTTGCCGAGCAGGTTAACCAGCACGTTCAGCCGGCCGCGGTGGGCCATGCCGAGCACCATCTCGCGCACGCCCTGGCTGCCCCCGCGCTGCACCACCTCGTCGAGCAGCGGGATGATGACCTCGCCGCCCTCCAGGGAGAAGCGCTTCTGGCCGACGTACTTGCTGTTGAGGTACTTCTCGATGCCCTCCGCGGCAGTGATGCTCTCCAGCAGCCGGCGCCGGCGCTCGGTGTCGAGCTCGGGCCGCGCGCGCGGGCGCTCCAGGCGCTCCTGGATCCAGCGCTTCTGCGCGGTGTCGGTGATGTGCATGTACTCCGAGCCGATCTTGCCCGCGTACACGTCCTCACACAGGGCGATGATCTCGCGCAGCGTGAGCTGCTCCGAGGTGAACAGCGAACCGGTATTGAACCGCCGGTCCATGTCCTCCCCGGTCAGGCCGTGGTACGCCGGATCGAGATCCGGCACCTCGGGCTTGGCGCGGAGATTGAGCGGATCGATGTCGGCGCGCTGGTGGCCGCGGAAGCGGTAGGCGTTGATCAGCCGCAGCACCGCCGCCTGCTTCTGGGCGACCTCCGGGGCGATCTCGCCGGTGGCCGCGCCGTTGTGGCCGCGGCGGCGGCCGATCTCGGCGAACTCCTCGCGGATCGGACCGTGGGGGACGTCCCGCACGGCGGCGCCGTCACCGGCCTCGAGGCCCTGGAAGTAGCGCTTCCACTCGGTGTTCACGGAGTCGGGATCGTTCAGGTAGGCCTCGTAGAGGGCCTCCATGTAGCTGGCATTGCTGCCGCTGAGATAGGAGTTACGCAGTAACCGTTCAAAAGCACCATTCATGGAAAGATCACCCGGTGATTGACGCGCGTGTGCAGGGACGGACTTACGGCAAAAGGTAGCCCACCACACCACCTCCGCCAGCGACCGGCGGCCGGAGACAGGGGGTTCGGATGGAGCACGGGATGGGCTGAGACCGGATGCCGGGGAGCGGCTTCGGGATGGCGGGACGGCAGGCATGGAACACGGCCGGCGCGCCCGTCGGGACGGGCTCCCGCGCGGTGCTCGCGGCACGGCCCCGGGGACCTGCCCCGGGGTCCGCCGGGGCGTTGTGCTGCAGGGCCGGATGCACTGGCTCCGGAAGCGTTCATCTCACGCTGTGCCCGACTGTCCTTGCCGCAAATGAAGGTTTCGCGTGCGGCACTCATTCAATCTCTGACACCAAAGGCCTTCGCGAAACGGGCTTAATACCATACGCGCCGCCGGTCACAAGCGCAACAGTGGCAAGGGTTTACACCCCGAAACAGCCCCTTGCGAAACCGGCAGAGCTCAAACCAGTGAGTTTTCTTACCAAAAGGTAAGCGTCTCACTCGTCCTCATCGGCCGAGCCGGGGAGAAAACGCGAGAAGATCAGCCCGAGCTCGAAGAGCAGCCAGATCGGCACCGCGAGCAGCACCTGGGAGATGACGTCGGGCGGGGTGAGCAGCATCCCCACGGTGAACGCGACCACGATCACGTAGGGCCGCTTCGCGCCCAGCTCGCGACGGGAGATCACGCCGCTTCGGATCAGCAGAATGGTGGCAATCGGCACCTCGAACGAGGCACCGAAGGCGAAGAACAGCGTGAGCACGAAGGAGAGATACTCGCCGATGTCGGTCATCATCGACACCCCCTCGGGGGTGACGCCGGCGAAGAACCGGAACACCAGCGGGAAGACCACGAAATAGGCGAACGCCATGCCCAGGTAGAACAGCGCCACGCTGGAGGCCACCAGCGGCCAGATCAGCCGGCGCTCGTGGCGGTACAGCCCGGGGGCGACGAACGCCCACACCTGGTAGAGGATGTAGGGGATGCACACGAAGAACGCGCAGACCAGCGCGAGCTTGAGCGGGATCAGGAAGGGCGTCGCCACCTGGGTGGCGATCATCTGGGCGCCCTCCGGCAGCACGGCCTGCAGCGGCCCGGCGAGCCAGTGGTAGAGCGGCTCCCGGAACGGGTAGAGCACCAGGAAGACGGCGAGGGTGACGAGCAGCGAGCGCATCAGCCGGCTGCGCAGCTCGAGCAGGTGACTGAGCAGCGGGCGGTCGTCGTCGTCCACCGACTGGTCGTGGGGCTCCACGCTCATTGTCCGTTACGGTCCCGTGTCTCTGTGCCGGCATTCTGCTCGCCGGCGTCGCTGTCACTGTCACCGCCGCCGGTGGTGCTCTCGGCGGACGCGGAGGCGGCCTCCTCCACTTCCGAGCGCGTGCGCTCGGCGGTATCGCGCACCTCGCTCGCGGTGCGCTCCACGCTCTCGCGGAACTCCTGACCGCGCTCGCGCAGGGCGCGCTCGGTGTCACGCAGCCCCTGGAGGTCGGACTCGCGTTCGATTTCGTCGCGCAGGGAGTGGAAGGTGGCGCGGGCCCGTCCGACCCACAGCCCGACCGTCCGGGCAAGCCCCGGCAGCCGCTCGGGGCCGACCACGATGAGCGCGATCACCCCGATGATCAGCAGTTCCCAGAAGCCGACATCAAACATCGGTGTCGGATGCCGGGATCAGCTGGTGTGGTGCCGGTCGCGGCCGGTCTCTTCGGTCTCCGAAGTGGACTCGCCGGGCTTCTCCTCGGAGGCCTCGAGCCGCTCGCCGGAGGCATCGGAGGATTTCTCCTTCTCGCCGTCATCCATGGCGTGCTTGAAGCCGCGCACCGCACCACCAAGATCCGAACCGATGTTGCGCAGCTTCTTGGTGCCGAACAGCAGCAGCACGATGACCAGAATGAGCAGAAGCGACCACACGCTGATACCACCGAAACCCATTTAACCTCTCCTGACAGCTGCAGCCGCCGCCGGCAGGCGGTGGCGTTGTGATCTAGTCGCCGTCGCGCGCGGCCTTTTCGTCCAGGCCGGACAGGCCGAAGCGGCGTCCGAGCTCTTCGAGCACGTCGGCGGGACCCCGACCATAATGCGCCAACATGACCAATGTATGGAACCACAGATCCGCGGTCTCATAAACCAGATGGTCCGTGTCGCCGGACTTCGCGGCGATCACGGTCTCGGTGGCCTCTTCGCCGACCTTCTTGAGGATCTGGTCCTCGCCCCGGGCATACAGCCCCGCCACGTAGGAGCGCCCCGGGTCCTCGCCCTTGCGCGTCTCCAGCACCTCGGCGAGGCGCTCGAGGATACGCTCATCCATTGCCGTTCCCCCCGTAGATCGACGCCGGGTCGCGCAGGACCGGGGCCGTCTCGGCCCAGTCCCCGTCCGCCAGGCGCCGGTAAAAGCAGCTGCGCCGCCCGGTGTGGCAGGCGATCCCGCCGGCCTGGGTCACCCGCAGCAGCACGACATCGCCGTCGCAGTCGATGCGCAGCTCGTGCACCCGCTGGGTGTGGCCCGAGCTCTCGCCCTTGTGCCACAGCCGCCCGCGGGAGCGCGAGTAGTACACCGCCTCGCCCAGCTCGGCGGTCCGCTCCAGGGCCTCGCGGTTCATCCAGGCCATCATCAGGACCTCGCCGTCGCCGGCGTCCTGGGCGATCGCCGCCACCAGGCCGTCGTCGTTCCAGCAAACCTCGTCGAGCCAGCTCATCGGCGCACCTCGATGCCGTGCTCGGCCATGTAGGCCTTGGCCTCGGCGATGGAGTACTCGCCGAAGTGGAAAATGCTCGCCGCCAGCACGGCGTCCGCCCGGCCCTCGAGCACCCCGTCGACGAGATGCTGGAGCGAGCCCACGCCGCCGGAGGCGATGACCGGCACGCCGGTGGCCTCGGAGACGGCGCGGGTGAGCGCGCAGTCGAAGCCCTCGCGGGTGCCGTCACGGTCCATGCTGGTGAGCAGGATCTCGCCGGCGCCGAGCCCGGCCATGTGCCGCGCCCAGTCCACCGCATCCAGACCCGTCTCACGGCGTCCGCCGTGAGTGAATACGGCCCAGCGCGGCTCGCCGTCGACGTCGGCCACACGCTTGGCGTCCACGGCGACGACGATGCACTGCGAGCCGAAGCGCTCGGCGGCCTCCGCCACGAACTCGGGGTGGTGCACGGCGGCGGTATTGATCGCGACCTTGTCCGCACCGGCGTTGAGCAGCCGGCGCACGTCGGCGATCTCGCGCACCCCGCCGCCCACCGTCAGCGGAATGAAGACCTCGCTCGCCACCGCCTCGACCACCTCGACGATGGTCTCGCGGCCCTGGTGGCTGGCGGTGATGTCGAGGAAGGTGATCTCGTCCGCGCCGGCGCGGTCGTATTCCCGGGCCACGGCCACGGGGTCGCCGGCGTCGCGGATGTCGACGAAGCGCACGCCCTTGACCACACGCCCGGCGTCCACGTCCAGGCAGGGGATGATGCGCTTGGCGAGCGCCATTACACGGCCCCCGTGAGCTCGTTGGCGGTGCGCTGGGCCTCGGCGAGGTCGAGACCGCCCTCGTAGAGGGCGCGGCCGACGATGGCCCCGCTGATGCCGCTGTCCGCCGCGGCGCACAGCGCGCGCACGTCGTCCATGGAGGAGACGCCACCGGAGGCGATGACCGGGATCTCCACCGCCCGGGCCAGCCGCGCCGTCGCCTCGACGTTGACGCCGCGCATCATGCCGTCGCGGCCGATGTCGGTGAACACCAGCGCCTCCACGCCGGCGGCCTCGAAACGCCGCGCCATGTCCTCGGCGCTGGCCTGGCTGACCTGCTCCCAGCCGTCGGTGGCGACCATCCCGTCCTTGGCGTCCAGGCCGACGATGATGTGGCCGGGGAACTCGTCGCAGGCGTCGTCGACGAATGCCGGGCGGCGCACCGCCTGGGTGCCGATGATCACGTAGTCGACGCCCACGTCCAGATACGTCTGGATGACATCGAAGCTGCGGATACCGCCGCCGACCTGGATCTCCACGTCCGGATACTCCTCGGCGATGCGCCCGATGATGTCCGCGTTGACCGGGAAGCCGGCCACCGCGCCGTTGAGATCGACGATATGGATGCGCCGCGCACCGGCCTCGATCCAGCGCCCGGCAATGGCAACCGGATCGTCGGAGAAGATCGTCTCGTCGTCCATGCGCCCCTGGCGCAGACGCACGCACTTGCCCTCTTTGAGGTCAATCGCGGGAATCAGCAGCATGTCCGAATCCATTTCACCTGTTCTCGATCGCGACCGCAGCGGGCCGCGCGCTCGTCGGTCGGCGCCTCAGGCGGCGCCGTCCCAGCGGACGAAGTTCGCAAGCAGACGCACACCGGCGTCATGGCTCTTCTCCGGATGGAACTGGGTCGCGAAGATATTGCCGCGCCCGAGCACGCTCGCGAATGGCCCGCCGTAGTCGGTGCGCCCCAGCACCAGGGCATCCTCGTCCGGCTCGGCATAGTAGCTATGCACGAAGTAGAACCACTCGCCGTCGTCAATGCCCGCCCACAATGGGTGGGACGTCGTCTGGCGCACGCGGTTCCATCCCATGTGCGGGACCTTCAGTCCGGTGTCCGCCGCCGTGAAGTGGTGGCGGAAGTGGCGGATCCGCCCGGGAAAGCGCCCGAGCAGGTCGATGCCGCCGTTCTCCTCGCTCCAGGCGAGCAGGACCTGCATGCCCATGCACGCACCGAGGAAGGGCTTGCGGACCATGCTCTCGCCGAGCACGTCGATGAGCTCGTGGGCGTGCAGCGCACTCATGCAGTCCCGCGCCGCGCCCTGGCCGGGAAAGACGACCCGGTCCGCGGCGGCGATGATCTCGGCGTCATCGGTCACCCGCACGTCCCCGGCACCGGCGTGCTCCAGCGCCTTGGCCATGGAGCGCAGGTTGCCCATGCCGTAGTCGACAACGACGGTGCTTGCCATGGACGCCCCCTTACAGTGCGCCCTTGGTGGAGGGCGTCACCCCCGCCTGGCGCTCGTCGAGCTCCACGGCCATGCGCAGGGCGCGGCCGGTGGCCTTGAACACCGTCTCCGCCACGTGGTGCGCGTTGCGCCCGCGCAGGTTGTCCACGTGCAGGGTGATCCAGGCGTGATTGACCAGGCCCTGGAAGAACTCGCTGAACAGGTCGACGTCGAAGCTGCCGATCCGCGCGCGCGGGAACTCAACGTGGAACTCCAGCCCCGGGCGGCCGGAGAAGTCCACCACCACCCGCGAGAGCGCCTCGTCCAGCGGGCAGTAGGCGTGGCCGAAGCGGCGGATGCCCTTCTTGTCGCCGAGTGCCTTCGCGAGCGCCTGGCCCAGGGTAATGCCGACGTCCTCGACGGTGTGGTGATCGTCGATGTGGTGATCGCCCTCGGCCTGGATATCGATGTCGATCAGCCCGTGGCGCGCCACCTGGTCGAGCATGTGCTCGAGGAACGGCACACCGATGTCGATGTTGGATGCCCCCGTGCCGTCGAGATTGACGGTGG
>NZ_WNXE01000690.1:0-888 GCF_010993615.1 Arhodomonas sp. KWT
GCCTCCGCCACCAGCCAGCTCTGCTGGATCTCCAGGCGGTTGTAGAAGAAGAACTTGTAGAAGAAGAGCACGACCGCCAGCACAAGCAGCAGCGTGCCGGTACCGCCGTGGTCCATAGCGATCGCGGCGATCGCCGCGAAGAACACGGACACCATGACCGTCGCGTACACCGCCATGTATCCCCAGGGCCGCACGATGCCCGGGTGGCGTCCTACGACGGCGAAGGTGTGTTTGAGCAGGTAGGCCAATTGCCAGAGGCGTTCACGGACGCCGGGTTGCTGCATGCGCTCCATTCCTGGTTCCTCCCCGGGCCGGTGCCTGCCCCCGGCGCCGGCCGTGCCGGTTTGTCCCGGGGATTGAACCCCGGGGCGGCGGTCCCGCCCCCGGGACCTGACCCGCAGTATCCGGCGCCGGCCTTACACCGGCCTTAACCGGGAGGCCCTAGTGGTCCTGGTGGGCATGTTCCCGGCCGGTCAGCGGGATCACGGCCACGTCGTAGAGCGGCTCCGGCTGGAGGGTGACATGGTCGATGCCGAAGCGCTCGCGGAGCAGCCGTTTCATCCGGTCGAGCTGCAGGGGCCAGTGCTCGAGATCGCGGATGCGCACGTGGGCCGCGATGGCGTAGTGCCCGGAGGCGATGGTCCACACATGCAGGTCGTGGACGCTGTCGACACCTTCCACCGCCTGCAGTTGCCGACCGACCCGGTCGAGATCGATGTGCCGCGGAACACCTTCCATCACCACGTGGATCGCGTCACGCAGCAGCCGCGAGGTGGAGATCAGAATCAGTGCCGAGATCACCAGCGAGAGGAGCGGGTCGATGGGGAACCAGCCGGTAAGGGCGATCACCAGTCCGCTCGCCAGCGCGGCGACGGAACCGAGCAGGTC
>NZ_WNXE01000691.1:0-885 GCF_010993615.1 Arhodomonas sp. KWT
AACGCCTACAGCTTCGTCGAGATGATCAACGGCCCGGAGGAGATGCGGCGTGCCGTGCGCATGCTGCTCAAGGAGGGGGTGGATCAGATCAAGCTGAATCTCTCCGGGGAGAACATCACGGGCAACGTCATGGCGGAAGAGACCACCATGTCCGACGAGGAAGCGGAGATGGCGGTACGCGAGGCGCGCCGCAAACCGGGGGTGCGCGTGTGCGCCCATGCCCGCAGCAACGAGTCGATCCGGATGTGCCTGCGCCTGGGCGTCGACATCATCTATCACGCGAGCTTCGTCGACGAGGAAACCCTGGACATGCTCGAGGAGGCCCGCGACAGGATATTCGTGGCACCGGGGATCGGATGGCTCGTGCAGACGGCCTACGGCGCCGGCGACTGGGGCCTGACCCCGGAGATCGCCGCGGACCTCGGCTACGTCCGCGAGCTGGAGGCCGCGATCGACTCGATGAAGCGCATGATCGAACGTGGGGTCAAGGTGCTGCCCGGCGGCGACTACGGCTTCGCATGGACGCCCCACGGGACCTACGCCAAGGACCTGGAGTACTTCGTCGACCTGCTCGGGCTCTCGCCGATGGATACGCTCGTCGCGGCGACCCGCCTGGGCGGAGAGATCATGAAACAGCCTGACGAGCTCGGACAGGTTCGCCCCGGCTTCCTTGCCGACCTGATCCTGGTCGACGGCGATCCACTCAAGGACATTCGCATACTTCAGGACCACGACCGTCTGCTCGCGATCATGAAGGACGGGCAGTTCCACAAGGCCCCGTCCGCCCGCATGAGCCATCAGCAGGAGGTGGCGTAAGCGCAATGCGGGAGCGTCCCCGCCGTTGCCCCGGGTATCTCGACTGCTTGAAAGGATCGCGGCCGTGGG
>NZ_WNXE01000692.1:0-885 GCF_010993615.1 Arhodomonas sp. KWT
CGCCGCCGACCGGCTCGTAGCGCTGCCGGAATCCATCAGCGACGAGCAGGCGGCGGGAATGATGCTCAAGGGCCTCACGGCGCAGTACCTGCTGCGCCGCACCTACCGGGTGCAACCGGGGGACACCGTGCTGGTGCACGCCGCCGCCGGCGGCGTCGGCCTGATCGCGTGCCAGTGGGCCCACCACCTCGGCGCCACCGTGATCGGCACTGTCGGCAGTGCCGACAAGGCGGCCCTGGCACAGGCACACGGCTGCCATTACCCGGTGAACTACCGCGAGGAGGACTTCGTCGAGCGGGTACGCGAGATCACCGGGGGCGCCGGCGTCGCCGCGGTCTACGACTCCGTGGGCCAGGACACCTTCATGGGGTCTCTGGACTGCCTCCGGCCCATGGGCACGATGGCGAGCTTCGGCCAGTCCTCGGGCTCCGTGCCGCCGCTGGACCCCGGCATCCTCGCGCAGAAGGGCTCACTGTTCCTCACGCGGCCGACGCTGTTCACCTACATGGCCCGGCGCGAGGACCTCCTCGCGAGCACGGCCGAGATCTTCGACGTGGTCACCCGGGGCGCTGTGCGCATCGAGGTCAACCAGCGCTTCGCGCTGGGCGACGCCGCCGGTGCGCACCGCGACCTCGAGGCCCGGCGCACCACCGGCTCCACCATCCTGCTGCCCTGAGCGCGCCCGCCCCGCCTACGCCGACTCCGTGCCGGCGTCGGCGGGGCCCATCCGCTGGACCACCTCGAAGCCCTCGAACCGCGGCCCCTCCAGGTACACGTGGGCATTCCTGCCCGCATTGCGGTGGGCGGCGCGGAAGGCCTCCGAATGCGTCCACGCCTCAAACGCCTCGCGGGAGGTCCACAGGGCGTGGGAGGCGTAGAGGGTGT
>NZ_WNXE01000693.1:0-884 GCF_010993615.1 Arhodomonas sp. KWT
CTGGAGAAATACTTCCGCGAGTCCGAGCAGCTCGACACGCGGGTCTGGCTCTCGGCGGCCGAGGGCCGCGCCGGCGGCATGCTGCTGCAGCGCATCCCGGCGCGGGAGGACGCCACCACGGACACCGACGCGTGGGCGCGCAGCGGCCACCTCGCGGAGACCATCACCGCCCGCGAGCTGCTCTACCTGGACGTCTCCCAGATCCTGCGGCGCCTCTTCCACGAGGAGGACATCCGGCTGTTCGACCCCATGCCGCTGCGCTTCCAGTGCCGCTGCTCGCGGGAGAACGTCGGCGCCATGATCGCCTCTCTGGGCCCGGAGGAGGTGCGCTCCATCGTCGCCGAGCAGGGCGGCGTGGAGGTCCACTGCGACTTCTGCAACGCGGCCTACCACTTCGACCCGGTGGACGCCGAGCAGCTGCTCGCCGACCCCAGCGCGCCACCGCCCTCCGACACCCAGCACTGAGCCCGCGCGGTGGAGGCGCTCAGGCGCCGCCGCGCCGGCTCAGCCACGCGTCCAGCACCTTCAGCCGCTCCGGCGTACCGACGTCACACCACGCCCCGCGGTGGTGGGTCGCCCCCAGCCGCCCCGCCGCCGCGGCATCGCGCAGCAGCGGCGCCAGCCGGAAGGCCCCGTCGTCGCGCCCGCCGAACAGCCCGGGCCGGTAGGCGCCGATGCCGGCGAAGGTCAGCCGCGGCGGCGCCTCGACCGCCCGGCCGTCGCGGAGCCCGAAGTCCCCCTCCGGATGGTGGCCGGGGTTGTCCACGAGCACGATGTGCGCGTCACCGGCCGGCTCCCGGGGCAGCGTGGCCGGGTCGAAGTCCGTCCACACGTCGCCGTTGACCACCCAGAACGGGGCCTCGCCGAGCAGCGGCAGCGCCCGC
>NZ_WNXE01000694.1:0-883 GCF_010993615.1 Arhodomonas sp. KWT
CGTCTTCAGGGCGCGATCCGGGAGTCGGCCGCCGACGCCGGCGGACTGGACGTGCTGGTGAACAACGCCGCGCACGACGAGCGCCACGCGGTCGAGGACGTGACCCTCGAGTACTGGGAAGACCGCATGCACGTGAACCTGCGCCACCAGTTCTTCGCCGCGCAGGCGGCGCTGGCGCCGATGCGTGCCCGCGGGGGCGGCTCGATCGTGAACGTCGGCTCCTCGAGCTGGCACGTCGGCCAGGGCGGCATGCCCGGCTACACCACGGCCAAGGCCGGCGTGGAGGGGCTGACCCGCGGCCTGGCGCGGGACTTCGGGCCCGACGGCATCCGGGTCAACTGCGTGATCCCGGGGTGGGTCATGACCGAGCGTCAGAAATCGCTCTGGCTCACCGAGGAGGCCGAGGCCGACCTGATGAACAAGCAGTGCCTCAAGGAAAAACTGCAGCCCCACGACGTGGCCCGGCTGGTGCTGTGGCTGAGCGCCGACGACAGCCGCATGTGCAGCAATCAGAACTTCATCGTCGACGGCGGCTGGATCTAGAGCCCGCTGCGCCGTCGCCGTCACCCGCGCCACCACGGCGGGGACGGCGGCTGCGAACACGGACGCACCCGTGACGATCAGCCACTGACAATCACACGGCGATCGCTTTCCGGCGAGGGGCACGCGTGCCGCGACACCCAAACGTCACCGCCAGGCGGTGGCGGGGGCCCGGTCGTGTCCGACAGCCGGCACGGGGAGGCAATAACGCCCGCCTGCCAGGGCGTCAACCGGAGGAGAGGACCGTGAGACAGGATGCATTTCACAATAGCCGCGGTGCCGCCATGCGCCGCCACTGCCGTTGCTCGGTACTGCTGGGGGTATCGGTGGCGCTGGTCGCCGG
>NZ_WNXE01000695.1:0-880 GCF_010993615.1 Arhodomonas sp. KWT
GCCGCGAGCCCGATGGCGTCGATCAGCCGCGACCCGGCGGACCTGGTCGCCGCCACCATCGACGCCAACCACCAGTACCCGGACGGCCTCGTGCTGATGCTCGGCACGCCGTTCGCCCCGGTGCAGGACCGGGACGAGCCCGGGCTCGGTTTCACCCATCATTCGGGAGACATCACCACCATCGCCGAGCCGCGGCTGGGGACGTTGTCCAACCGTGTCCGGACCACGGACACCTGCCCGCGCTGGACGTTCGGCGCCGGGGCACTGATGCGCAATCTGGCAGCACGGGGACTGCTGTAGTCCGGAGACCTCGGGCGGTTTCCGGACCGGAACCGCGACGGTATCGACAGGTCGGGGGATGACGCGGCGCTACATTGGGCCGCCCGCCGGCGTCGCCAGGGCCGGCCCGTCCGGCCCGACGGGACTGCGACCGATACGCAGAGTGAGTGAAGACAGACAGGAGGAGAGAGATGAAAGCCAGTACTGTACGTGGCCGCCTCGCCGCGGCCGTCGCCTCGGCCGCCCTGGTGGCGGGGAGCCTGGCCGCCGGGCCGGCGCAGGCGGCGACCTACGAGTGGAAGTTCCAGACCACGGAATCGGCGGGATCACCGCTGGTGAAGATCCAGAAGGACTGGGCCGAGCGGGTCAACGAGATGACCGACGGCCGGGTGAAGATCGAGATCCTGCCCGTCGGCGCGGTGGTGCCGCCGTCCCAGACCCTGACCGCCGTCGGCAGCGGCATCCTCCAGGGCCACATCACGGACCCGAGCTACTTCAGCGGCAAGAACCCCGCGTTCGGCATGCTCGGCAATCTGGTGGGCGCCTGGAGCGACCCCATGCAGTTCATCGAGTACATGAACTACGGCGGCGGCGAGGAGCT
>NZ_WNXE01000696.1:0-879 GCF_010993615.1 Arhodomonas sp. KWT
CGCCCCCAGTGCGGAGGATGCGGCGACCAGCCAACGGCCCAGGCCATCCAGATAACGGTACATGGGGATGCCTTTCCGGACAGGGCGGCCCCGGCGCGCGGCCGGGGCCGTCGTGGACTACTCCGAGACCTGATCCAGCGCCTTGTCGAGCAGCGCCGGGCCGATCTTCTCGCGGTACTCGTCGTACACGCCAGTGACCTTCTCGCGGAAGGCGGCGACGTCGTCGACCTCGTTCACCTTCATGCCCGCCTCGCGGATCTTGGCCAGGATCTCGTCGTTGTTGGAGGCCACGGTCTCGCGCTGGCGCTCGATGGCGCGCCGGGCGGCCTTGCGCACCGTCTCCTGCTGCGTCGCGGAGAGGCTGTCGAAGGTCTGCTTGGACATCAGCAGCGCCAGGGCGTTGTAGGTGTGACGGGTCAGCGACAGGTACTCGGTGACCTCCGGGTACTTGTTGGCGTAGATCACCGCCAGCGGGATCTCGAGACCGTCGACGGTGCCCTGCTGCACCGCGGTGAACACGTCGCTCCAGGCCATCGGCACCGGGTTGGCCCCGATCGCGCGGAAGCTCGCGATGAACAGGTCGCTGGGCTGCACGCGCAGCTTCACGCCCTTGAAGTCCGAGGGCTTGCGGATCGGGCGCACGTTGTTGATCGCGTTACGGAAGCCCGCCTCCGGGAAGCCCAGACCGACGATGCCCTGGGATTCGAGGCGCGAGAGCATCTCCTGGCCGACCTCGCCGTCGAGCACCTTGTGGGCCTGGCCGGCGTTGGCGTAGAGGAAGGGCAGGTCGTTGAGCTGGAAGGCCGGCTCCAGCGTGCCCACCTGGGTGCCGGTGATCACGCCGGCGTCCAGGGTGCCGAGCTGCATGCCCTGGAGCAT
>NZ_WNXE01000697.1:0-878 GCF_010993615.1 Arhodomonas sp. KWT
GAGCTCGGCCTGGTGGACGACGAGCACCGCTTCGCCGCGCTGCTGATGTTCCTCACCGATGTCCGCGATCTCGGGCTCTACGTCGCCCGGGGCCTGCAGCTCGCCACCCCCTTCTACTGGGACCTCGACGAGGCCTCGCGCACCTTCGCCCAGGCGGTCTACGAGCGCGCCGGCGCGATGCCGACCATGATCCACGCGGGCACCTACTCGGCCACGCTGAACTACCTCCGCGCCGCCAGGAAGGCCGGCACGGACGACGCCCGGAGCGTCGCGGACACGCTGCGGGGCATGTCCATCGAGGACGCCTTCGCCCACAACGGCCACGTGCGCGAGGACGGGCTGATGGTCCACGACTTCTATCTCATGCAGGTGAAATCACCGCTGAACAGCACCTCGGCCTGGGACTATTACAAGCAGGTCAGCGTCATCCCGGGCGACGACATCCATGCCGCCCCGGACGGCAGCTGCAAGCGGTGACACCAGGCGGGGCGGCCTTCCGGTATTGGCCGCGCGGGCCGATTTGACGATAATGTGCCGCCCCAACCCCGCTGCAGGTACTCGACGACCATGGTGCCACACCCACAGGAAAAGGCCTTTCCCGTCTCCTGGGATCAGCTCCACCGCGACGCCCGGGCCCTGGCCTGGCGTCTGTCCGGCGTCGGCCAGTGGGACGCCCTGGTCTGCATCACCCGCGGCGGGCTCGTGCCCTCGGCCATCGTCGCCCGGGAACTCGGCATCCGGCTTATAGAGACCGTCTGCGTCGCCTCCTACCACGACTACGACACCCAGGGTGACCTGGTAGTGCTCAAGCACGTCACCGACGCCGTCACCAACCTCGGCGCCGGCAGCGGCGAGCGGGTGCTCATCGTCGACGACCT
>NZ_WNXE01000698.1:0-876 GCF_010993615.1 Arhodomonas sp. KWT
GCCGGGGTCATGGACATGTTCCCGCACACGGCGCACGTCGAGAGCATCGCCGTGTTCGATCGCGACTGACGCCGTGGCGTGACGGCGAGGGGAGGGACCATGCACTACGAGATCATCGAGTCCGAGGACGCCTTCCGCGGCTATTTCGTCATGCGCCGCTACCGCCTGCGCCACGCCCGCTTCGAGGGCGGCATGGGCCCGGTGCTCACCCGCGAGCTCTTCGAGCGCGGCCACTCCGTGGGCGTGCTGCCCTACGATCCGGTGCGCGACCAGGTGGTGCTGGTCGAACAGTTCCGGGTCGGCGCGCTGGACGCGCCCCGCGGCCCCTGGCTGATCGAGACCATCGCCGGGATCATCGAGCCCGGCGAGTCCCCGGAGGCCGTCGCGCGCCGCGAGTCCGTCGAGGAGGCCAACTGCCCCCTCGACGAGGTCGTCCCCATCTGCCGCTATCTCGTCAGCCCCGGCGGTACCTCGGAGCAGGTGAGCATGTTCTGCGCCCGGGTCGACGCCGAGGGCCTGCACGGCGGCGTGCATGGTCTCGAGGAGGAGGGCGAGGACATCCTCGTGCACGTTATGTCCTTCGACGAGGCCATGGCCATGGTCGAGAACGGCACCGTCCACGCCGCCATGCCGCTGATCGCCCTCCAGTGGCTCGCGCTCAACCGCGAGCGCCTGCGCGAGCAGTGGGGCGCGGACTGAGCGACGGGACGCGGAGGCGCCGGGCGGCCGTCGGTCCGGTGCGGCGGAACACGCTCACGACATCCCGGCGTGCTGGAGGCGCCAGTCCTCACTGGACAGCGAGTGTCCCGGTGACAGGACCCGGACCATGGCGAGCTGGACCAGAATGCCCGCGAGCATGATGCCCCATGCCGGGGT
>NZ_WNXE01000699.1:0-875 GCF_010993615.1 Arhodomonas sp. KWT
AGCGGTGCGCTGCTGTCAGTGGCGGCCACCCTGGGCCTGCCGAGCGTGGGCCATGCCGCCGAGGGGGGCGCCTATCCGTCCCACCCGAAGTGGAACTTCGTGTTCGTGAACCACGTGTCCACGAACCCGTTCTTCGTGCCCACGCAGTACGGGATCGCCGACGCCTGCGAGCTGCTGGGCTGTACCTACCAGTGGACGGGCTCGCAGACGTCGGTCGCCAGCGAGATGGTCAATTCGATGAACGCGGCGATCGCCTCCCAGGCCGACGGCATCGCCATCGCTTTGGTGGACCGCAACGCCTTCGACGCGCCGGTGGACCGGGCACTGCGCCAGGGCATTCCGGTCTTTTCCTACAACGCCGATGTCGACAACAACCGCCTCGCCTACGTGGGCCAGGAGCTCTTCCTCGCGGGCAAGGCCGTCGGCCAGCGGATGGTGGAGCTGGTGGGCTCCGGCGAGATCGCCGGGTTCATCGCGACGCCGGGCCAGCTCAACATCCAGCCGCGCCTCGACGGCGCCAAGGAGGCGATCGAGGAGTCCGGCAAGGACATCACACTGCACGAGACGGCCACCGGGGCGACCATCAACGAGGAGTTCTCGCGGGTGGAGTCGTTCTACCTCGGCCACCAGGACCTCAAGGGCATGTTCGCCGTCGACGCGGGCAGCACGGCAGCGGTGGCGAAGACCATGAAGAAGCACGGCCTCAGCGGGAAGGGCATCCGCGCGGGCGGCTTCGATCTGCTGCCCGGCACCCTGAACGGCATCGATCAGGGCCACCTGGATTTCACCGTCGACCAGCAGGCCTATCTCCAGGGGTTCTACACCGTCCTGGAGATGTTCATGTTCAAGGTCTCCGGCGGGCTTACGGGGCCGGG
>NZ_WNXE01000069.1:0-3731 GCF_010993615.1 Arhodomonas sp. KWT
CCGGGGGTGTAGCCCACCTCCGGGTGCCCCGGGGTGCGTGAGTTCAGCTGGCGGAACGACTTGAGGTCCTCCAGCGACAGATCGTAGCCCGACAGGTGCAGCAGCGCGTACTGGAGCATCGAGCCGTGCCCGTTGGAGAGCACGAAGCGGTCGCGGTTGACCCAGTGCGGATTGCCCGGATTGTGGCGGAGGAAGTCGTTCCAGAGCACCTCCGCGATATCGGCCATGCCCATGGGCGCCCCCGGATGCCCGGAGTTGGCGCGCTGCACGGCGTCCATGGCCAGGGCACGGATGGCGTTCGCGAGTTCGCGGCGAGAAGGCATGCGGTGAGGTCTCCCGGATCAGCTGGTGGCGCAGGGCCGGCGCCCGCCAGGCTCCGCGCCGGCGCACGCCGCAGGGCGGTAATTCTCGCCAAGTTCCCGCAATGTGGCAAGCCAACGCCGGGTGCCGACAAGCGGCGCAGGGACCGGCGGCAAAAGGCCCGGCGCGGGGCGCGCCGGGCCCGGGTAACCACATCGTCACGAAATCACCTTTGAAATTCATGACGTCCTGAACCACCATGTAGTGAATTCATAACGAACATGTCCCCGCTTCAGGCTGCAGGGCGGCTCGATGAACGCCGCTTATGGGTCTACACGTCGGCGGGGGCTTTAGGCGATAAGCCGTCTCTTCCGGCCACCGGCCGGCCAGCGAAAGAGCCAGCAGCGACAGGGACGACGTGGCGCGTGAACGTGCCGCGGTGAGGCAGCACAACGGGCGCTCCCCCCGTAGCGGGGACGGGCATGCCCGTCTGCCGAGCGCAACGACGAACACGTGGAGACCGAGTCCCCGGACCGGGGGCGGCCGGCGCCGCCCCGCGCGGACCGGGATTTCAACCGTCCACAGGAAGGGCCACGACCATGGCGACACAAGAGAAGCAGGACTTCGGGAACAACCCGATAGAGGTGAGGGAAAGCGAACACTATCAGCAGGAGTACATCGAGGGCTTCGTCGACAAGTGGGACGAGCTCATCGACTGGGACAGCCGCGCCGAGAGCGAGGGCGACTTCTTCATCGACCTGCTGCGCGAGCGCGGCGTGAAGAGCGTGCTCGACGTCGCCACCGGCACCGGCTTCCACTCCGTGCGCCTGCTCGAGGCCGGCTTCGAGGTCGTCAGCTGCGACGGCAGCCCCGAGATGCTCGCCAAGGCCTTCGAGAACGGCCGGCAGCGTGGCCACATCCTGCGCACGGTGCAGGTGGACTGGCGCTGGCTGAACCGCGACATCCACTGCCACTACGACGCGGTGATCTGTCTCGGGAACTCCTTCACCCACCTGTTCTCCGAGCACGACCGGCGCAAGGCCCTGGCCGAGTTCTACGCCACACTCAAGCACGACGGCGTGCTGATCCTCGATCAGCGCAACTACGACGCCATCCTCGACGTCGGCTACTCCAGCAAGCACACCTTCTACTACTGCGGCGACCACGTCTCGGTCCACCCCGAGCACATGGACGACGGTCTCGCCCGGTTCAAGTACGAGTTCAACGACGGCTCCGTCTACCACCTCAACATGTTCCCGCTGCGCAAGGAGTACACGCGTCGGCTCATGCACGAGGTCGGTTTCCAGCACATCGACACCTACGGCGACTTCCAGGAGACCTACCGGGAGACGGAGCCGGACTTTTTCGTCCACGTCGCCGAGAAAAGCTATGAACAGGAGGACGCGTAATGGCTGCGACCTACACGGCAGCGGTTGAGACCGCGCGCGAGTACTACAACAGCGACGACGCCGATAACTTCTACTACACGGTATGGGGTGGCGAGGACATCCACATCGGGCTGTACAACAGCTCCGAGGAGCCGGTCTACGACGCCAGCCGGCGCACCGTCGCACGCATGGCCGAGAAGCTGCCGAAGATCGACGCGGAGACCCGCGTGCTCGATGTCGGCGCCGGCTACAGCGGCTCCGCGCGCTACCTCGCCAGGACCTACGGCTGCCACGTGACCGCGCTCAACCTCTCCGAGAAGGAGAACGAGCGGGCCCGGCAGAAGAATCGCGAGCAGGGCGTGGACCACCTCGTGGAGGTCATCGACGGCAGCTTCGAGGACCTGCCCTTCGACGACGCGAGCTTTGACGTGATCTGGTCCCAGGACGCGATCCTCCACAGCGGCGACCGTCCCAAGGTCCTGCGCGAGGTCGCGCGGGTGCTGCGCCCGGGCGGGCACTTCGTGTTCACCGACCCGATGCAGACGGACGACTGCCCGGAGGGCGTGCTCGATCCGATCTACGCGCGCATCCACCTCGAGACCCTCGGCTCCCCCGGCTTCTACCGCCGCGAGCTCAAGGGCCTCGGCTTCGAGGAGGTGGACTTCGAGGATCACACCGAGATGGTCGCGACCCATTACGGGCGCATCCTCAAGGCGCTCACCGAGCACGAGGCCGATGTGGGCAAGCGGGTCAGCAAGGACTACATCAAGCGGATGAAGACCGGCCTGCAGCACTGGGTCGACGGCGGCCACAAGGGCTACCTGGCCTGGGGTATCTTCGTCTTCCGCAAGGCGGACTGAGAATAGATCGCCGCGGGGCCCGGACGGCCCCGCGTTCGTTTCAACGGGCAAGGACCGTTAGAATGCCCGGTTCACCCATGACAGAGAGTGATTCATGAGCAAGAAGTATCTCTTTACCTCGGAATCCGTTTCTGAAGGCCACCCGGACAAGATGTGCGACCAGATCTCCGATGCGATTCTGGACGCCTACCTCGCCCAGGACCCGAAGGCGCGCGTCGCCGCCGAGTCCGTCGCCCAGACGGGCATGGTGCTGATCGCCGGCGAGACCAAGTCCTCGGCCACCGTGGACATCGAGAAGATCGTGCGCGACACGGTCGCCGAGATCGGCTACGACAGCTCCGAGAAGGGCTTCGACTACGCCACCTGCGCGGTGCTCAACGCGCTCGGCGCACAGTCCGAGGACATCAACCAGGGCGTCGACCGCAGCCGCCCGGAGGATCAGGGCGCCGGCGACCAGGGCCTGATGTTCGGCTACGCGTGCAACGAGACCGACACCCTCATGCCCGCGCCGATCGACTTCGCCCACCGCCTGGTGCGCAAGCACTCGGAGCTGCGCAAGAACGGCACGCTCCCCTGGCTGCGTCCCGACGCCAAGAGCCAGGTCACCTTTGCCTACGACGACGCCGGCCGGGTCACGGGCTGTGACGCCGTGGTGCTGTCCACCCAGCACGACGACGACATCACCCAGGAGCAGATCCACGAGGCGGTGATGGAGCACATCGTCAAGCCGGTGCTGCCGTCCGAGTGGCTGCACGGCGACACGAAGTTCCACATCAACCCGACCGGGCGGTTCGTCACCGGCGGCCCCCTCGGTGACTGCGGCCTGACCGGGCGCAAGATCATCGTCGACACCTACGGCGGCATGGCCCGTCACGGTGGTGGCGCGTTCTCCGGCAAGGACCCGTCCAAGGTCGACCGTTCCGCCGCCTATGCGGCACGCTACGTGGCCAAGAACGTCGTCGCCGCCGGTCTCGCCGACAAGTGCGAGGTCCAGCTCTCCTACGCCATCGGCGTGGCCGAGCCGACCTCCGTGATGCTCGAGACCTTCGGCACCGGCAAGATCGACAACAGCCAGCTCACCGACATCGTCCGTGAGATCTTCGATCTGCGCCCGTTCGGCATCCTCAAGATGCTCGACCTGGAGCGTCCGATCTACGCCGGCACCGCCGCCTACGGGCACTTC
>NZ_WNXE01000069.1:3829-5355 GCF_010993615.1 Arhodomonas sp. KWT
CCTGCGCCCGTTCGGCATCCTCAAGATGCTCGACCTGGAGCGTCCGATCTACGCCGGCACCGCCGCCTACGGGCACTTCGGCCGCGTGGACATCGACCTCCCCTGGGAGAAGACCGACAAGGCCGACGCGCTTCGTCAGGCCGGCGGCAAGTAAGCACGACAACGCCCATGCCCTTTAAGGGCACGTCCGTTGCCGAGGAGCGCTGCAACCCCCGAAGCATCGTGGGGGCCAGGCTCGGCGGACGGACGCGACATTCGACAACGGCGCTCGGTGACCAACGGAGTGAACCATGAACGCAGTCGTGGACAACACCCGCACCGACCACCACGTTGCCGATCTCGCCCTTGCCGACTGGGGTCGCAAGGAGATCGCTATCGCCGAGACCGAGATGCCCGGTCTCATGGCGCTGCAGGAGAAGTACGGCAAGGAAAAGCCCCTCAAGGGCGCGAAGATCGCCGGCTCCCTGCACATGACCATCCAGACCGCCGTGCTCATCGAGACACTGGTCGAGCTGGGTGCCGAGGTCCGCTGGGCCTCCTGCAACATCTACTCCACCCAGGACCATGCCGCCGCGGCCATCGCCGACCAGGGCATCCCGGTGTTCGCCTACAAGGGCGAGAGCATGGAAGAGTACTGGGAGTTCACCCACCGAATCCTGGACTGGCCGAACGAGGACGGTCCGAACCTGATCCTGGACGACGGTGGCGACGCGACCGGCGTGGTCATGGTCGGCGCCAAGGCCGAGCAGGACCCCTCCATCCTCGACAACCCGAGCAACGAGGAGGAGCGCGCCCTCTTCCCCGCGATCAAGAAGCGGCTCGAGGAGCGCCCGGGCTTCTACACCCGCATCAAGGAGCAGATCCGCGGGGTCAGTGAGGAGACCACCACCGGCGTCAACCGTCTCTATCAGATCGCCCGTGACGAGGGCCTGCCCTTCCCGGCGATCAACGTGAACGACTCGGTGACCAAGTCCAAGTTCGACAACCTCTATGGTTGCCGCGAGTCGCTGGCCGACGGCATCAAGCGCGCCACCGACGTGATGGTCGCCGGCAAGACCGCCGTGGTCGCCGGCTACGGTGACGTCGGCAAGGGCTCCGCGCAGAGCCTCAAGGGCCTCGGCGCCCAGGTCTGGGTCACCGAGATCGACCCCATCTGCGCGCTGCAGGCCGCGATGGAGGGCTTCCGCGTGGTGACCATGGACTACGCCGCGGACAAGGCGGACATCTTCGTCACCGCCACCGGCAACTACCAGGTCATCACCCACGAGCACATGAAGGCCATGAAGAACGAGGCCATCGTGTGCAACATCGGGCACTTCGACAACGAGATCGACGTGGCCTCCCTCCAGCAGTACGAGTGGGACGAGATCAAGCCGCAGGTCGACCATATCGTCTTCCCCGACGGCAAGAAGATCATCCTGCTCGCCCAGGGCCGGCTGGTGAACCTGGGCTGCGGCACGGGCCACCCGAGCTTCGTGATGTCCAACAGCTTCTCCAACCAGGTGCTCGCGCAGATGGCGCTGCAT
>NZ_WNXE01000069.1:5453-10668 GCF_010993615.1 Arhodomonas sp. KWT
CTTGGTTCATCGCGAAGCAGCGACAAACACCGCCCGCTCCCCACCGCCGCCATGCCTCCCGGACGATTACGGGTTGCTTCGAGCAAACAAGCTACTACTGACCGTGCGCTTCGGTTCAACGAAGGTATCGTTGTAGTCGTCCGATTGCTTGCTCTACCCATTCCCGATAGCCGGCTTCTGTCAACGGCATTAGTCGACGAGCCACGAAAGCTTCTTCCTTGCCGAACATCTTCATGGCCATGCCAGAGGTGTTCTCGGCTGGCGGCTCCTCGACTCGAACGTTCGCAACGTTGTAGAGCCCGACACCTGACCATACGCTGTTCGCGTCGGCGAATCCGACTGCACCCGAACACAGTTGCCGGATTCTTGATGGCGCAGCGAAGTAGGAACTGAAGAACCATCCTTCTCGCTCTATGGTGGGACTGAACAGCAGGACGACCAATCCATCCTCAAACCGATAATAGTAGCTCTTCCCAGAGACCAGGCCGGTATAGTCCCGATCGGTCAGCGGCTCATAGCCTTCGCGCATTTGCGCTAGAGATGCTTCGCACATCTGTGAGAAGACACGGTCAAGCCGAGACTCTTCACGGACGATATCGACGTCTCGCACCGGCTGCGGCCAGAACACGACCGCCAAGACAGGATGGTCGTCTTCAGTAATGACGCGCCTAAGGGCGTGATTTGCTATTTCCTCGAACTGACTCTTTGGCGCCGCGTGGTCTGCAGCCTCCAATTGTCTTAGCGCCTTTATCAACTGGTCCTTCAGCTGCTCCGGTGTATGAAAAGCAGTGCGGAAGAAACCCTGATGGAAGTCTTCGACTTCCTCCCGAAACGCCTGTTGAGCCGGTTCCATCTCAACGCCTTCTTGAACGAAGGCCAATACTGGTTTACCCAGATCACGGGCGGCGCGGAATTCCTGCTGAGTCACCGAGACGCCTGGCTCGGCCTCAAAGCCGAACCGCTCGCCTAGCAGGAGCACGTAGACGTCGGAGTCTTCCACCTCCCTGATGCACGCCTGTTGCGATGAATAGGGACGTGCGGCGAAATCCTCGCACATGATCGGCCGGTGCTCCATGAGGCCAATGGCGCCGCGGCTCGCTCGCCGATAATCCTCGAAGCCTTGGACGACGGAGCTGACGAAAATCTTCTTCATATTCCGAGTGCGTACCACCGTATGGATTTGGAACTAATGCTTAGAAACGTGATTTTGCCGTCCAACGTACGATAGCAGCCATTGGGACGACCACCGGGGCAGCGTGTCCAACGTCGGATTGGTCCACTGCGCGAGGACGGCAATCGCCACTCCAATGGCGATTGATCCCGTCGTCGGAGCATTCGCACCTTGGTTTTGCGCGATGTCCGTATAGCTTCTTCTGACCGGTAGTGCCGTCTCCGCCTCAGAGCAAATTCAGCAACTGGCGGAGGAACGTAACTACGTTTCCGCCCATGAAGTTATGCTCATTCCAGCCTCGGCCTGACAGAGTTCAAGGCGTTAGATAAGAGCGCCCTCAGCCGGTTCGGTCCCAAGTCTTACAGGGTGTGGGAGATAAAGCCTTGCAGCCACGAAATATGCAGAGCAACAGGGCCTGGACCAAGGGCACGAGACCACAAAGGTCTGGTATCACCTTCAACAGGTTGGAACCTGACCGGCCGCTTCGGATCGAGATACGGTGTCGGGATGGTGATCATTTCACTTAGGCCGTAGTCGCTGATTGGCGGGAGCTTCACGTCACCCGTTCCAGCGGCACGCGCATCCCTAACTTTGCCGCAGTGCGGTAACCATGGCCGCCATGGCGACGCCGGATCCCAACCGACAAGATGCTCTCGTGCGAAGGGCGGCCTTCGATTGGCTCGAGGCCCAGACCGCTCGACACGGGGACGTTCTGCCCCGAGGTCTACCCTCCCAGGGCTTCGAGTGGCACGGCCAGCGCGTGCCACTGGTTGGGCCGGCCGGCATCTTCAAGCCCAGGGTCCTTCCGGAGATCCCGCTGACGATCACGACGGCACCTGACGGCCCGTACGAGGATACGTTCGGCGACGAGCATCGCCTGCTCTGCCGCTACCACGGCACCGATCTGAATCACCGTGACAACCGGGGGCTGCGGGAAGCCATGCACCGGCGGACACCTCTGATCTATCTCTTCGGACTGATTCCGGGCCGTTACCTCGCCGTCTGGCCGGTCTTTGTCGTGGGCGACAATCCTGACAAGCTCACTTTCACCGTCATGGCGGACGCCCAGGACACGATCACGGACTCGCTCGCGCGGGGCGCCGACCGGGAGATACGGGACGAACCGGAGGAACCGCGCCGACGGTACATCACGGCGACCATACAGCGACGACTGCACCAGCGCAGTTTCCGCGAGCCAGTGCTGAGCGCCTACCGGGAGCGCTGTGCGCTGTGCCGTCTCCGCTATCGTGAGCTACTGGACGCGAGCCACATCATCCCGGATAGCCCATCACCTCGCTACCTATCGAGAACCAGCCGTGCTTCCAGCAAATCCATGAGGTCGTATGTGTTGCGGTACGGGACGCGGTAGACCTCGCAGAGGTTCGGGACCTTCACCTTCTTGCTGTTCGCCGCAACCCTGGTTTCCTGCGTAATGACCTCGGCGCCACAGGCTATTGCCTTTGCTATCAGCCATGGGTCCGCACCGTCCAGAAACGTAGTCGTGTGCGGCTCTGCGAACACATCGTGGGTCATGACGAAGTTGGCGATGTCGGCAAACGCCGTCTGGGTGGCTTCGTCGTCGACCGGCACAAAGACATCGCGCCGCTCTTTGACCCAGTCTGAGAGTTGGTCCTTGCCGGCCTCCAGCTCGTCGCGCACAGGGCGGAAACTGCCGACTGCACCATTGTGGAAGTGCAGATCGAGCCAGTCCCAGAAGCCGGGCACGATGTGCATGCGGTAGTGAAAGTTCTTGGCCTGTATATAGGTGTTGGCGTCCAGCAGATACGAAAAACTCACAGCCCCAGCTCCCTCCTCGCGAAGTCGGCGAGCTTGTGGGGCCGTATACCGGTGAGCCGGTGGGCATCGCGTAGCAGCAGCCGGCCGCTGAGTGCTTCACTGGCGACCGCCTGGGCAAAGCGCGTGCTGATTCTGGCGCGCTGCAGACGATGGAAGCTCGGCTGACCCTGGCGATTGCCGTCACGGCGCTCCGCCAGCTTCTGCTGCACATAGGCACGGTACTCATCCTCCGAGATCAGGTTCAGCTCCCGTGCGCGCCGGGCGATCACCCACTGGCTAACGTGGAATCGGGCGGCCAGCGCCGGCAGGTTCTGACGCCATTCCTGATCGGGCTCCCATAACGGCCGGAACTCCACTTCCGGCACGAGGAACTCGGCGGCGACGGCATTGCAGAGCTTCTCGGCCCGGTGCGGCGTCGCGGGCTCACCGTCGGAGATGCCGGACTCGCCGAGCCAGATATGCGCCAGCTCATGGATCAGCGTGAACAGCCGGGCTTCCTCGCAGTCCGCGGTATTGACGAAGATGACCGGTGCGTAGCGGTCCGCAATTGCAAAGCCGCGGAACTCGCCGACATCCAGCGGACGGCTGGTGTTGGTCCCGACCATGCTGTTGCGCATCACCATGATGCCCAGGGATTCAATGCGCTCCACCAGGCTGCGGAAGTATTCTTCCCAGGTGCCGCGTTCCGGGTGCGCCGGAACACCCAGGTGATCGCGCATGTCGCGCACAACCTCGTCCACGGCTGCTCCGCTGCCCATGGAAGCGACCACGGCCACCGGGTCGGCATCCCGGTCCTGTTGATATTCCCGATACCAGAGCTGGCGCTGTATGACTTCCCGTAGGGTGTCCCGCAGGTCTGCGCTGATCCCTTGGGGTTTGTGATCACCCACTGTCCGCAGGTCCGGTATGGGAAGTTCTTCCTGAGGCGGTTCGCGCAGAAACAGGTAGCCGAACGGCACATGGGTGTGCCGCGCAAGGTTCTGTGCCTGGCGGAAGGTCGGGCGCCTATCACCTTCCTCCCAGGCCTCGACCTTGTCGTCCTTGACGTGCAGCTTCCGCGCGAGCGCGGACACGCTCAGTCCCGCGCGTTCACGCGCCCAGCCGAGCATCTGCGGTGTGATGTGGGCCTGTGCCATTGGCGTGATTCCGGTTCGCCCCGGTGTCAGTCAGCGTTTGACGCTGGAACACGTTCCATGTTCGCGGCGGCTACTGTTTGCTGACCATTCTCGGGCACGCGTTGCCGTGCCGACAAGCGGAGCTGCAGCATGGCACGCCGATCAGGCGGTACACTCCGAATGGAACTGCATGAGCGGCTTGCCCATGAGCTCCGCGGCCTTGGACTCGCCGATCAGGTCTTCCGCCAGGGCGCGGTAGACAAGCTGCTCGAAGACGCGCGGCTGCTCGCCCGGGTAGTCGCCGAAGGGTTCCTTTTTGAGCCATCCGCGTGCCTTGAATTCCTGGCGCAGGCGCTTGTAAGTCTGATCCGGGATGATGCCCAGGTCCCGGGCGCGGTGCAGCCACCCGGCCATGCTCAGACCGTACTCCTGTTTGAGCAGCCACAGCTCCCGCGGCTCAAGCCAATGCCGCTTGTCGCCCAGGGCTCGCCGTGCGGCCTGCTCCGGCACCAGGAACGCCCCGGCGAACCGGTTGGCGGCCAGCTCCATGTCCAGATCCTTTGCCAGCCGGCCTTCAAGCACCAAGTGACCGAGCTCGTGTGCCAACGTGAAGCGCTGACGGTCGCCAGGCCAATCTTCGCCCAGAATAATCACCGGATTGCCCCGCACCAGGGCCGCGAGGCCGTCGAAATGCTCGTCGTGCGGTATCGACGTGCGGAAAACACGAATGCCGTGTTCCTCGCAGGTGTCGATCAGCTCCGGAATGGGGTTAACGCCGAGTCCCCAGGCCTCGCGTAAGTCCGCGGCCGCGCGCTCGACATCCACGTACGTATCGATCCGGTCTGCCAGTGCCCGCGGGACCCGGAACTCGCCGACTGGAAGCACGGGAAGGACCGCTTCCAGCTCCAGAAAGCGCTCGAGCTTCTCCTTGACGTCCGCCTTGATGCGGTCCAGCAACCGATTGGGGGCCGTGTGATGCTTGCGGTACCCCTGCATCTCCAGCTCGACGTGTTCCGGCCGCAGGAAGTACTCGACACGCACGTTCAGCGCGTCTGCCAGGGACAGCAAGACTGTCGAGGACGGCGTCGCCTTGCCGTTCTCGTATTTCGACACGGCCATAGCGGAAATCTGT
>NZ_WNXE01000069.1:10761-12474 GCF_010993615.1 Arhodomonas sp. KWT
CACCGGGGCCGCGCAGGCACGCGGCCGGGTCCTTCGGGTCGAAATGCGCCCCGTCGAAGAAGCGGTCCGCGCCCATGGGGATCGGTGCCGTCGCCGTCTCCAGCTGCCAACCCCCGGCGTGGACGCCCTCCTCTTTCCAGTCCGCCTGCGGGGCGGGCAGGCCAAGGTCCGCGGCCGCCTCGCGGTAGAGGTCCGGGCGGTACGTCCGTGCCACCGCCTCGTCGACGGCGGCATCCATGTCGAGCTGTCCCCAGCGTTCCATCTGCATGGCGAACCACAGCCCGTGGGAGCGCCACGGGAAGTTCGCCGCGTAACGCGAGAACACGGTGAAGTCCGGGATCCTGCGCGGCCGCGCGGCGATGCCATCGCGGAACTCGCCGCCGAGGGTCGCGGCGAGGACGTCCTCGTCGACGCCCACGTACTCCGGACGTGCGAGCAGCCGGGCGGCGCTGCGGCGGTTGGCGCCGTCCGCGTCCAGCCAGCGGCAGGCGTGGAGCAGCGCCCTCAGGACCGCGCGGTGGGTGGCGGGATGGCGCTGCGCCCAGTCCTCGGTCACCGCGAAGACCTTCTCGGGACCGTTGTTCCAGATCTCGTAGCTCGAGATTAGGCTGCAGCCCACGCCGCGGGCGACGGCGAAGCCGTTCCACGGCTCGCCGGCGCAGAAGCCGTCGATGCGGCCCTCCTCCAGGTTGGCGGCGACGAACTGCGGCGGGATCACGATCAGGCGCACGTCCCGGTCCGGGTCGATCCCCGCCGAGGCCAGCCAGTAGCGGAGCTGGTAGGTGTGACCGGAGACCGGGAACACCGTCGCGAAGGTCAGCGGCCCCGCCCCCTGCCGCCGGTCCGCCTCGATCACCCGGCGCAGGGCGTGGGCGGTGATCGGCCGCCGCGCCATCGCCTCCGGGTCGGTATGGCAGAGACGCTCGTAGAGGCGGCGGGAGACGGTCACCGCGTTGCCGTTGAGGTTCAGGGTCAGGGCCGTGACCATGGGCTTGCGCGGGCTCACCACACCGAGCGTGCCGGCCAGGGGCATGGGGCCGAGCATCTGCGCGCCGTCCAGGGCACCGAGCTGGACCTTGTCCCGCACGTTCGCCCATGAGGCCTCGCGGGTGATGGTCACGTCCAGCCCCTGCTCGGCGAAGAAGCCCATCTCCCGCGCCACGACCAGCGGCGCGCAGTCGCTCAGCGGAATGATCCCGAGGCGCAGCTCCCGCTTCTCCGGCGGGGCGCCGGCCCCCGTTTGCCCTGATCCTGATGACATCGTGGTCCTCCCTTCGCCGTCGCTTACCCGAGCAGCTCGCAGGCCAGCTCGTAGAGACTGAGGCGCCGGTCCATGGCCATCTTGCGCAGGCGCTGGTAGGCGGCCTCCTCGCCGATGCCCTGGCGCTCCATGAGCAGGCATTTGGCGCGGTCCACCGCCTTGCGCTGCTCCAGGCTCTGCTGCACCCGCCCGAGCTCCGAGCGCAACGCGTCATGGGCCTGGAAGTGCGCGATGGCGACGTTCACCAGCGAGCGTACGGTCGCCGGGGCCAGGCCGTCGACCACGTAGGCGCTGACCCCGGCCCGCGCCGCCTCCAGGCTGACCTGCGGGTCGTCCTGATCGGCGAGCATGACGATGGGGCGCGGGAAGCGCCGGCCGAGCTGGGCGAGGTGCTCCAGGGTGTCCCGGCTGGGCAGCTCGGCGTCGACGATCACGGCGTCCGGGGCGAGTCG
>NZ_WNXE01000069.1:12569-14282 GCF_010993615.1 Arhodomonas sp. KWT
TTGCCATCGGCGCCATCGGTGCGTCGTTCGTCATCACCCAGTACCACACCTCGGTGATGTTCGCGCCCAACGTGGTGGGCACGGCCAACGCTACCACCGCCGGGTGGGGCAACCTCGGCGGCGGCACCACCCAGATCGTCATGCCGCTGGTCTTCTCCGCGGTGCTGATGTTCGGTGTCAGCGAGGCGGTGGGCTGGCGCGCGGCGATGGTGCTGCCCGGCGTGGTGCTCTTCGTCATGGGCCTCGCCTACTACCGCTTCACCCAGGACGCCCCGGACGGCGACTACCGCGAGCTTCGTGCCCGGGGGCTGATCCCCGAGGCCCGCAACGAGCACAGCGCCAGCGGCAGCTTCCTGGTCGCCGCACGGGATCCGCGGGTGTGGGCGCTGTTCGTGGTCTACGCCGCCTGCTTCGGCGTGGAGCTGACCATCAACAACATCGCCGCACTGTACTTCTTCGACAACTTCGAGCTCGGCCTCGCCACGGCCGGCTTCATCGCCGGACTGTTCGGGCTGATGAACATCTTCGCCCGGACCCTCGGCGGCATCTTCTCCGACCGCTTCGCCCGTGCCGCGGGCCTGCGCGGGCGGGTGCGGTGGCTGTTCATCGCACTGTTCTGCGAGGGCCTGGCACTGATCGCCTTCTCGCAGATGGCGGTGCTCGCCGCCGCGGTGGCGACCCTGGTGGTGTTCAGCCTGTTCACCCAGATGTCCGAGGGCGCCACCTACGGGCTGGTGCCGTTCATGCACAAGAAGGCGCTCGGGGCCGTCTCGGGCATCGTCGGCGCCGGCGGCAACGCCGGTGCGGTGGCCGCCGGCTTTCTCTTCCGCACCGAGGGCCTGACCTACGGCCAGGGACTGCTCTACCTGGGCATCGCGGTGCTCGCGTGCTCGTTCTTCGCCTTCGCCGTGCGCTTCTCGCCGGAGACCCTGGCGGAGGAGGACCGCGCCTTCAGCGCCGCCGCCGCGGGCGACGAGTCCGTCGCCCCCGCCACCGCCTGAACCCCATCGCAGACACGGCAACGGGGCGGCGGCACTACCGCCGCCCCACTGAACGAGGTTCCGTCATGAGTGAACGACTCGTCGTCATCGGCAACGGCATGGCCGGCATCCGCACGGTGGAAGAGCTGCTCAAGCTCGACGACAGCCGCTACGAGATCACCGTCTTCGGTGCCGAGCCCCACGTGAACTACAACCGCATCATGCTCTCGCCGGTGCTCGCCGGCGAGAAAACCCTCTCGGACATCGTGCTCAACGACCGCGAGTGGTACGCCGACAACGGCATCACCCTGCATACCGGCGATCCGGTCGAGCGCATCGAGCGCGGGCGACGGCGGATCGTTTCCGCCAGCGGCCGGGAGACGCCCTACGACCGGCTGCTGCTCGCCACCGGCTCGACCCCGTTCGTGCTGCCGGTGCCCGGCAACGACCTCCCCGGTGTGGTCAGCTTCCGCGACATCGGCGATGTGGAAACCATGCTGGAGGCCGCCCGCCGCCACCGCCACGCGGTGGTCATCGGCGGTGGCCTGCTGGGGCTGGAGGCGGCCAACGGCCTGATGAAACAGGGCATGTCCGTCACCGTGGTGCACATCGCCGACAGCCTCATGGAGCGCCAGCTCGACCGCCCCGCCTCGGGACTGCTCCGGGACACGCTCATCGAGCGCGGCCTGGACTTCCGCATGGAGGCGGTCACCGAGCGCATCCTCGGACGCCG
>NZ_WNXE01000006.1:0-3087 GCF_010993615.1 Arhodomonas sp. KWT
CCCGTGCGGACGATGAGCCCGGCGACGACCGCGGTCACGAGCGCGAGCAGGGCACAGGCGAGCACGAGCACCCAGCTCCGGCTGTCGCTGGCATGGAGGCCGAACGCGGCGACCGTCATCGCCGCCAGCGGGAACGAATACGCCCACCACGAGATCGCGAAGCGCAGCCGCGTGAAGCGCCGCCACTGGGTGAGCAGGAGCAGCAGCAGGAACAGCCCGGTGTGGAAGAGCACGCGGGCAAAGGCATCCACGCCACCGGTGAGCTGCACGTAGGCCACGAAGCCCACCGCCGGCGGGGCGACGAGGATGAACAGCGTCGGCATCAGCGTCGCCGGCAGCGGCTGGTGGAAGATCATGCGGTAGACCACGATGGTCAGCAGCACCAGCCAGAACATCACGCCCACGCTGAAGAAGAACCACGACAGCTCCGCCAGTCCCAGGGGTACGCCGGCGATCGGCACCAGGATGTTGCCCACCGCGGGGATGAACCATGCCGGACTCACGTGGACGATCTCGAAGCGCTCCTGGTGGAGCCAGGCGCCGACGATGTAGAGGGTGAACGCGAGCTGCGCGGCCGCGCCCGCACCCCACAGCCACGGCGCCACGGCCGGGGCGTGGACCAGCGCCAGCGTGCCCAGCAGCACCAGGCTGATGGAGATCGTCGGGAAGAAGCTCAGCTTCACCGGGTGGTGCAGCTCGGCGAGGACATCGGCGCGCCGGCGCAGCAGTTTCGCCGCGTAGACGCCGAGCAGCACGATGAACACCGCCGCGACCGAGGTCGCGAGCACCGGCGCCACCGCCGCGGGTACACCGGTGACCCGGGCGGCGCGTTCCCAGGCGATGGCCAGGCCGGCGAGCCCCATGACGATGGCGAACATGCTCACCGGGAAATGACCGAGCCGATCCCCCGGTCCGGGGGCGAGTGCTTTCATGGCCTTACTCCCGCGGGCGCTGCCGCCGGGGCGCCGGCCGTGCGCGTGACCGTCGGGGGCGACCCCCGTACGGCCGCGGGGCACGCTCCGGCGCCGTGTCATGGTCTCAGGGCCGGAGCATGGCCCGCCGGTCCGCCGAACGGGTCCAGGCGTGGAGCGAGCCGTCGTAGAGCGCGGTGTCGTCCCGGCCGCCGATCTCACTGATCGCGAACCAGGCCATGGACGAGACGTGGCCGGAGTTGCAGTAGGCGATCACCGGCTGATCCTCGCCCACGTCCATCGCCGCGAGGATCCGGCGCACCGCCTCGCCGTCGCGCCAGTAGTGGATGCCGTCGCGGCTGACGGAAAACAGGTCGAACGGTACCGGACGGGCACCGGGCAGATGGCCGAGGCCGTCGACGTAGTCCTTGCCGGCGAGGCCGGTGTACTGCGTCAGCGGACGATTGTCCACCAGGGTGGCGCCGCCGTTCTCCAGGACGTCGGCCACGTCCGCGGTGGAGACCCGGATGCCGGGACGGGCCAGACGGGCCGCGAAGTCGCCGTCTCCCGGCAGGCCGGCCGGGGAGTCGGCGGTCCCGCCGCCGGCGGCGGCCCAGGCCGCGGCACCGCCGTCCAGCACCGCGACGTCGTCGTGACCGTAGTAGCGCAGGGCCCAGTACAGCCGTGCGGCGACGGTCATGTCCCCGGCGACCCGGGTGCCGGCGGGGGCGATCACGACGGTCCCGCCGGCGTCGACGCCGGCGTCGCGCATCAGTGCGGTGAAGGCGCCGGCGTCGGGGACGAGGTAGTCCACCGGGCCGTCGTCGGTCTCGCGCTCCACGGCGATGTCGCCGTAGGGCACGAACACGGCGCCGGCGATGTGGCCGACCCCGTCGAAGAGCGCCGGGTCCTTGGCGGTCTCGATCACGGTCACCTCTTCGCGGTGCGCCCCCAGCCAGTCGGCGGAGACCAGCGGAGCGGTGGCCGCGAGCAGGGCCGTCGGCAGCAGCATCAGCGCAGCCGCGGCGGCGTTGCGCAGCGTGCGCAGCAGTCGGACGTCGTTCATGGTGTCACCTCCAGGGGCGCGTTCGCCGGTTCAGAACGTGAACAGCCGGGTGGCCGGGTCGGCCATCACTGCACCGATATCCGACGGCGTGGCAGCGCCGACGCCGGGGCGCAGGTCCCGGTCGGAGAGGCCCTCCGTGGGCAGGTAGATGGCGCAGACGTCCACCCGCACACCGGCGTCGACGAGCCCGCCGAGCATCTGCCGGGGCGCCATGTCCGGTGGCTGGACGGTTTCGCCGCCCTCGTCGGAGGCGGACACCGCCATGCCGCCGGCGGCGTCGCACAGCAGGATCCGGGCGTCGCCGCCGTCGCGGACCCACTGGCGGGTGAGGATCAGCGCCATGGCCTGCGTCTGGGGGCTGTCCGCGGTGATGACGGTGAGCAGCCGCCGTTCCGCCGCGTCGGCGACGCCGGCGGTGACGAGCAGGGCGATGAAGACGAGCAGGGGCTTGAGGGGTGCGCGCATGGGGACCTCCCGTTTACCGGTTGCCGTGCCCCGGGGCGATTCCCCGGGGCCTGGCGGAGAGTCTCCGGCGCGCGGCGTGCCGCGGTCAGTGACTATGTCACAGTACCGCGGCGCTCCCGCCGGGAGCGCTCATGTCGCGGCCCTGGCGGACGGCCTCGTCGAGGGTGGGTGTGAAGACCAGGCGGTCCGGCACCGGCCGGATCCGGGCGCGGGCCAGGGTGCGCAGCGGCTGGAACTGCAGGTCGGCGACGATCACACGGGTACCGGCCTCCGACATGCGCTCGACGAAACGCTCGAGCGCGCTGACCCCGCCGGCGTCGAGCACCGGCACGCCGTCCATGTAGACGATCACCCCGTCCCGCCCCGCCGCCTCCGCCTCCAGCTCGGCGAACACCCGTTCCGCGGCGGCGAAGAACAGCGCGCCGGTGACCTTGAACACCGCCCAGCCGGCCGGGACGGCATGTGAGCGTAAGCGCGACGACGACGTGATGTCGGTGACGCGGGTCATGGTCGCGACGTCGCGCATGAACAGCAGCGCGGCGAGGACCACGCCGACACCGATGGCGATGACCATGTCGAAGACCACCGTCAGCCCGAGGCAGGTGGCGAGCACCGCGATGTCCCCGCCGGGGGCGCGGCGGACGA
>NZ_WNXE01000006.1:3183-25018 GCF_010993615.1 Arhodomonas sp. KWT
TGAGCCGCACCACCTTGTGTGCCTCGCTCATCTGCCAGGCGACCATCATCAGCAGCGCCGCCATGGAGGCCATGGGCAGATAGGCCAGCCACGGCGCCAGGACCACCAGGGCAGCTAGGACCACCAGCGCATGGATCACGCTGGCGACGGGACTCTCCGCCCCGGCGCGGTAATTGGCGCTGGAGCGCGCGATCGCCGCGGTCGCGGTGATGCCCCCGAACAGCGGCGCCACCAGGTTGCCCAGGCCCTGGCCGAGCAGCTCGCCGTTGGCGCTGTGCCGCCGGCCGGTCATGCCGTCGAGGACCACCGCGCAGAGCAGTGACTCGATGGCGCCCAGCGCGGCGATGGAGAACGCCGCGGGCAGGAGCGCGCGCACGCGCTCCAGCGTCCACGCGACGGGCTCGCCGCCGGGGCCCGGCTGGTTCCAGGGCCAGGTGAACTCCGGCAGCACCGCGGGGATGCCCATGCCGAGGGTGCCGTCGGCATGGGTGAAGGTGAAGCGCGAGCCGATGGTCTCCACCGGATCGCCGCCGGCAGCGAACAGCGCGGCGACGGCGACGCCGGCGAGCACCGCGGGCAGGTGTCCGGGCACCGGCAGGCGCAGCCGCGGCCAGATCACGAGCACCGCGAGGGTCACCGCGCTCACGGTGGTGGTTGCCGGGTCCAGCCCCGGTAGTGCCGCGGCGAGGTGGGTGAGCTTCTCCGGGTAGAACTCCGGCAGCGCGCCGGTCTCCAGGCCGAAGAAGTCCGGGATCTGCAGCGTGGCGATCACCACGGCGATGCCCGCGGTGAAGCCCAGCGTGACCGGGGGCGGGATGTACTCGATCAGCCGGCCCAGCCGCGCCAGCCCCATGGCGACGAGGATCACCGCCGCCATCAGCGAGGCGGTGAGCAGGCCGGCCAGCCCGTACGTCTGCGAGATCGGGTAGAGGATAACTACGAAGGCGGCGGTGGGGCCGGAGACGCTGTAGCGCGAACCGCCGGTGAGGGCGATGACGACGCCCGCGACGATCGCAGTGTAGAGCCCGTGCTGCGGCGGTACGCCGCTGGCGATGGCGAGCGCCATGGACAGCGGGATGGCGATGATGCCCACGCTCACGCCGGCGAGGGCGTCGGCGCGCAGGCGGGTCAGGGTGTAGCGCTCGCGCAGGCAGGCCTGTCGGAACGCGCTCGCAATGGAGACGCGGGTCAGATGGGCGCGGTGGGGCATCGGGTGGTGGTCCGGGATGTTAAACGTATTTCTATTTTATGTGCTTATATATAACAATCAATGTTAATATGGTTAACATAATAGATCTGGAGATGGACCGTGGAGAACCGTACGGCGCGGCTGACGCTGCTGATCGATCCGAAGAAGAAGGCCGTTTTCGAGCGGCTGTGTGCGGAAGCGGACGTGACCCCCTCGCAGATGGTGCGTCAGTTCATCCGTGACTACATCGAGACGCGCCTGGGGCCGGACTGGCGCGAGCAGGTACTGGGAGAGGAGAGCGGAGCGGGGCATTCACCGGGGCATGGCAAGCGCTGACACCGCGGCCCGGTCCGGGGCGGTGGTGGGCGAATGCCACGGCACGACGCAGGGCACCACCGCGGCTGGCGCCGTCGTCCCGTGCTTTGGGTGGGACGGTGAGTCGTGATTCAGGGCACCAGCAGCCGGCGAACCGGTGCCGGCAGGGTCTCCGGATCGAGCGCGTCGAGGGTGTTCTTGGCGGCGAGCCCCAGCTCGGTATCGCCCTCGACGATCAGCTCGCGCTGGAAGAACGCGGTATCCGGGTCCAGTTGCCCGCGCACGAGGGCGACGAACACCGACAACGGTCCGTGGATGGTCGTCTCCGCCGGGGTTTGCGGCGGCAGGACCAGCAGCCGGCCGGCAATCAGCGTCATCGGCCAGATCACGCCGGCGTCGTCGGCGGCGACGGCGAGCACCCGGGCCTCCATGAAGTCGAAACGCGCGTCCGCGATCGCCTCCGCCAGGGCATGATTGAGCGCGTCCTCGATGATCGCGCGCTGCAGGCTGGTCGGCACCGTCCGGGTGAGTATCCGCGCGGCGTTGGGCAGGAGGGCGTGCAACCGCATGCGTGACTCCGCTGTGGGGTAGCGACAAAGCGCTTCAACATAGCACCGTGTGGCCACGACGGGTTTGCGCTGGCTCAAAGGCATGGCGGCGGCGATACGCTAGCGTGTGGCGATTGCCAACCCGCCGATCATTGAGGAGCCACGATGGAGCTCGTCTGCCCCGCCGGAAGCCTCCCCGCGCTGCGCAACGCCGTGGCGGCCGGTGCGGACGCCGTGTATACCGGCTTTCGCGACGCCACCAACGCCCGGCACTTCGCGGGCCTGAACTTCACCCAGAACGACCTGGAGCGCGGCATCGCCGAGGCCCACGCCCGCGGCTGCCGCGTGTTCCTCGCCGTGAACACCTATCCGCAGCCGGGCAGCTGGTCCGCGTGGGAGGCGGCCGTGGATCGTGCCGCGGAGCTCGGCGTCGATGCGCTCATCGCAGCCGACGTCGGGGTGCTCGACTATGCCAGCCGGCGCCACCCGGCGCTGCCGCTGCATCTGTCGGTGCAGGCGTCGGCGACCAACGCGGAGGCGTTGGCCTTCTACCACCGCCACTTCAATATCCGCCGCGCGGTGCTGCCGCGGGTACTGTCCGTGCGCCAGGTCGCCCAGGTGGCCGCGGAGTCGCCGGTGCCCGTGGAGGTCTTCGGCTTCGGCAGCCTGTGCATCATGGTCGAGGGGCGCTGCCTGCTCTCCAGCTACGCCACCGGGCGTTCGCCCAACACCTACGGCGCCTGCTCGCCGGCCTCCCACGTGCGCTGGCAGGTCACCGGCGACGGCCTGGAGGCGCGGGTCAACGGGGTGCTGGTGGACCGTTACGGCAGCGGCGAGCGCGCCGGTTACCCAACCATCTGCAAGGGGCGTTTCCAGCTCGACGGCGCGGCACCGTGGCACGTGCTGGAGGAGCCGACCAGCCTGAGCACGGTGGACATCCTCCCGGAGCTCGCGGAGGCTGGTGTCGCCGCGATCAAGGTCGAGGGCCGCCAGCGCAGCCCGGCCTATGTCCGCCAGGTCACCGAGGTCCTGCGCGAGGCCATCGATGCCTGCATGGCCGGGCGGACCGGTGCGCCCCGGAAGGAATGGCAGGAGCGCCTGCGCAGTGTCTCCGAGGGCGCGCAGGTCACCCTGGGCGCCTATCACCGGCAGTGGGGGTGAGCACGATGAACGCAACCGGCACACCGCGCCTGTCCCTGGCTCCGATCCCGTATTTCTGGAGCCGTGAGGCGGTGATGGCCTTCTACGAGGCCGCCCGCGACTGGCCCGTGGACGTGGTCTATCTCGGCGAGACCGTCTGCCCGAAGCGCCGCCGCCTGCGCAGCACCGACTACTTCGCCATCGGCGAGTCCCTCGCGGCTGCCGGCAAGGAGGTGGTGATCTCCACGCTCACGCTCATCGAGGCGGGCTCGGAGCTGGGCGGCCTGCGCAGCCTCTGCCGGGACAGCCCGTTCACGGTCGAGGCCAACGACATGGCCGCAGTGGGCGTACTCGAGCGCGAGAGCCGTGGATTCGTGGCGGGCCCCACCCTGAACCTCTACAACGCCGCGGCGCTCGAGCGCATGCGCGCCGCCGGCGCCAGGCGCTGGGTGCTGCCCGTGGAGCTCGGCGCGCAGACCGCCGGGGCGCTGACCTCGGCGGTGCCGGCGCTGGAGTCGGAGATCCTGGCGTGGGGACGGCTGCCCCTGGCGTGGTCAGCGCGCTGTTTCACCGCGCGGGCCGAGAACCGCTCCCGGGACGACTGCGGCTTCGCCTGTGGCGATGACCCGGACGGGCGGGTGGTGCGAACCCAGGATGGCCAGCCGTTCCTCACCCTTAACGGCATCCAGACCCAGTCGGCGATGACGCAGAACCTCGCCGCCGACTATCCGGCGCTGTGCAACGCCGGCGCCGGCGTGCTTCGGCTGGTCCCCCAGAGTCACGACATGGAACAGGTGGTCGCGGGCTTCGATGCGCTGCGCAACGGCGCCGCGCCGGAGAAAGTGGCCGAGGAGCTCGCGCCACTTACCGGCGTCGGCGGTTGCAACGGCTACTGGCATGGCGCCGCCGGACTGGTGGAAGGGGCGGCTGAATCCTGACCGGGGGTGCTGCTGCGCGCCCACCGTTGTGTGATATTCTCCACACATGCGTGTTGCACCGCGGTGCCGGCGGTGCCCGAAACGCCTCGTCGAATCATGCAGGCTATTGGGTGAAGGGATCATGCGACAGGGACAGCAGCACTCCGCCACAGGGGACAGCGGCAACGCCATTACCTGTCGGCGTTGCGGTTTGTACCGGATCTGTTTTGCGCGCCGGCTCGAGGGCGGCGAGCGTCACGAACGCCAGGGGGTCGTCCGGCGCGGTCATGAGCCGTTGCGGGCCGGCCAGCCCGTGGACGGTGCGCGCCTGAAGGGGCTCTCGGTGCTCCGCTCAGGGGCGCTCAAGCGCTGCCGCTACAGCCGCAACGGCGAGGAGATCATCGCCGGCTTCTACTTCCCCGGCGAGACGCTGGGCCTGGAATGGTCCCCGGCCGGCCAGGAGGAGGAGCGCTACGTGGCGCTGGAGCAGGCCCACGTCTGCCATATCCCCTGGCAGCGGATCGAGGGCCTCATGGAGGAGGACGGCGACGTCCGCGAGGCGGTCAACCAGATGCTCCGCGAGGAGATCACCGTCGAGCGTGAGCGGCTGCTGCGCGCGTGCCGCGGCTCCGCCCGCCAGCGCGTGGCCGCGTTCCTGCTGGATCTCGCCGAGCGCCGGCAGCGGCGTTCGTTATCCGCGGATCGGATCCGTCTGGGCATGGGCCGTCGCGAGATCGCCGCCTATCTCGACCTCACGATCGAGACGGTGAGCCGCACGCTCTCGCAGTTCAAGCGCGCGGGCATGATCCAGCTCGAGGGGCGGCGGCTGCAGCTGATGAACGGCGAGGCACTGGCCGCGGCGGCGGACGGTGTCGAGGGCGAGCGCCTCTGCGGCTGAGCGGCGTTCGGGGCGATTGTCTGAGCCCCGGAATGCTGGTAGTCTCTCGCCGCCGTCATGACGATGGCGGCGTCACAATGGTGGTGGCGTCGGTCCCCCCGCGACGACAGACTGCGAACCCCGTCAGGCCCGGAAGGGAGCAGCGGTAGCAGTGGACTCGGGCGCCGGGGTGCGGCTGGCGTCGCCGCCACCCAATCCCTCCGGCGGGTTTCCCCGCATCGGCGCGTGAACCCCGCCGTCGGGCGGTGCTAGAATCGCCGTCTCGACAGCTTCGGCGAATCCCATGGCCTACCAGGTTCTCGCACGCAAATGGCGTCCGCGCACCTTCGCGGAGTTGGTCGGGCAGACCCCCGTGCGGCGGGCGCTCGCCAACGCCATCGCGAACGATCGTCTCCATCACGCGTACCTGTTTACCGGCACTCGCGGCGTGGGCAAGACCACGATCGCGCGCATCTTCGCCAAGTGCCTGAACTGCGAGCGCGAGGGCGTTACCACCGAGCCCTGCGGCGAGTGCGAGGCCTGCCGGGAGATCGACGAGGGCCGCTTCGTCGACCTGATCGAGGTGGATGCCGCCTCGCGCACCGGCGTCGACGATACCCGGGAGCTGCTGGACAACGTCCAGTACACCCCCACGCGCGGGCGCTACAAGATCTACCTCGTCGACGAGGTCCACATGTTCTCGCGGCACAGCTTCAATGCGCTGCTCAAGACGCTGGAGGAGCCGCCGCCCCACGTGAAGTTCCTGCTGGCCACCACGGACCCGCAGAAGCTGCCCGTGACCATTCTCTCCCGGTGCCTGCAGTTCAATCTCAAGCACCTGCCGGCCTCGCTCATCGCCGAGCACCTGAACGACATCCTCGAGCGCGAGGGCATCGGCGCGGAGTCCGGTGCGGTGATGCGCCTGGCCCGCGCCGCCGACGGCAGCATGCGCGACGGCCTGAGCCTGCTGGACCAGGCGCTGGGGTATGGCGGCGGCCAGGTCACGGACGACGACGTCCGTGCCATGCTCGGCAGTCTGGACAGCGAGTTCGTGCTGTCGCTGCTGGAGGCGGTGGCGGACGAGGATGCCGGCGCAGTGATGGGGGTCATCGCCGAGATGGCCGAACGCGCCCCGGATTTCGCGGAGGGCATTAACGAGGTCCTCGCCGCGCTGCACCGGCTGAGCGTCATCCAGCTCGCCCCGGACGCCCTGGGCAGTGAGGCGCCGGAGGACGAGCGCCTGCACCGCCTCGCCGAACGCCTGAGCCCGGAGGACGTGCAGCTCTTCTACCAGATCGCGCTCCATGGCCGCCGTGACCTGCCCTGGGCGCCGGAGGCGCGCACGGGCTTCGAGATGGCCATGCTGCGCATGCTCGCCTTCCGCCCGGCGGACGTGCCGGCCGGCGAGGCGGGGCAGGGCGGTGGCCGGCCCGCGTCGCCGCCGGCGGCTAAGCCCCGGAACGATCCCCACCGGGCGGCGGGGCCCGCCACGGCGCCACGCGCCGGCGCCACGGGCAGGACGGGGCTGCCGTCCGTCGCCGGGGGCCCGGCCGGGGCCGCCGCGGTGCAGGCGGGTGCACCGGCCGGTGGGCGACCGGAGCCGGTCGCGGCCGCGGAGGCGACGTCCGGGAGTATGCCGGCGGAGTCGCCGGCGCCGGCCGTGGCACCGGAGCCCCCGGTGGCCAAGTCCCCGGCCCCGGAACCCGCGCCTCCCGGACCCGCGGCACAGGCCGAGCCGGCGCCGGGTGCCGACGGCGTGGACTGGAACGCGGTGGTCGCGGGGCTCCGCGTCGGCGGCATGGTCCGCGCGCTCGCCCAGCACTGCCGCTGGGGCGGGCGCGAGGGCGACTGCATCCGTCTGTATATTGAAGAGGGTCACCAGCACCTCAACAATGAGTCCATGCGTACGCGCCTGGCGCGGGTGCTCGGCGAATACTTCGGCGAGAGCCTGCGTCTTGAGATCCGCCAGGGCAGCGCCGAGGGCGAGACGCCGGCGGAGGGCGCGCAGCGCGCGCGCCAGGCCCGCGAGGCCGCCGCGCGGGAGAGCATCGAAACGGACCCCAACGTAACCGCGATCCGGGAGGCGTTCGACGGCGAGGTCGTCACCGAGAGCGTTCGCCCCCTGGACCGAGAACAGGAGTAACGGCAATGAAGGGTGGCATCGGCAACCTGATGAAGCAGGCCCAGCAGATGCAGGAGAAGCTCCAGAAAGCCCAGGAGGAGCTTCAGCACATGGAGATCACCGGCGAGGCCGGCGGCGGCATGGTCCAGGTGGTCATGACCGGGCGCCACGAGGTCCGCCGGGTGAGTATCGACGAGAGCGTCTACGACGATCGCGAGATGGTCGAAGACCTGGTCGCGGCGGCCTTCAACGATGCCGCCCAGAAGCTCGAGCGGGTGAGCAAGGAGAAGATGGAAGGCTTCACCGAGGGCATGGGCCTGCCCCCGGGGATGAACCTCCCGTTCTGAGCCGATGAGCTTCTCGCCCCTCGTCTCGGAGCTCATGGACGCGCTGCGCGAGCTGCCCGGGGTCGGTCCCCGTTCGGCGCAGCGCATGGCGCTGCACCTGCTCCAGCGTGACCGTGATGCCGCCCGCCGGATCGCGGCCGCCGTCACCGCGGCGGCGGACCGCGTGGGCGAGTGCGAGCACTGCCGCATTCTCACCGAGGAGCGGGTGTGCGCCCTGTGCGCCAGCACCCGCCGCGACCACGGCGTGCTCTGTATCGTCGAGAACCCGGCGGATGTCTATGCGCTGGAGGAGGCCACCGACTACGGCGGCCTGTACTTCGTGCTCAAGGGCCAGCTCTCGCCGCTGGACGGCATCGGCCCCGAGGAGCTGGGCCTGGACGTGCTCGAAGGCCGCTTCGCCGACGGCGGCGTGCGCGAGATCATCCTCGCGACCAATCCCACCGTCGAGGGCGAGGCCACCGCCCACTACCTCGCGGAGATGGCCCACGGTCACGGCGTGAACGTCAGCCGCATCGCCCACGGTGTGCCGCTGGGCGGCGAGCTGGAGTACGTTGACGCGGGTACGCTCTCCCACGCCTTCGCGGGACGGCGACGCTACGACTGACCGCCGGCCTCAGCCGTCCCCGGCCTCCGCGAGCAGCACTGCCAGGGTTTCGAGCCGTTCCGGTGCGATCTCGCCGCGCTCCCGCGCGGCGGCCACCGCACAGCCGGGCTCGCCGGCATGACGGCAGTCGTTGAAGCGGCAGCGCCCGGCATGCCGTGCCACCTCCGGAAACGCGGTGAGCACCGTCGCCGCGGGCACGTGGTCCAGACGCAGGGTGCGCACCCCCGGGGAATCGATGATCGCGCCGCCGTCCGGCAGCGGAAAGAGGGTGGTCGCGGTGGTGGTGTGGCGGCCCTGTCCGCTCGCCGCGGAGAGCGCCCCGATGCGCAGCGCGAGCTCTGGGAGCAGGGCGTTGATGAGCGAGGACTTGCCCACCCCCGAGTGCCCTACGAGTATCGCGGTGTGGCCGGCTAGGGCGGTGCGCAATGCCTCCAGCCCCTCGCCGGAGCGCGCGCTGACGTACAGCGGTGTCAGCCCGAGCTCATCACGGTAGAAGGCGAGCGTCGCCTCGACCCGGCCGCGCGCCGCGTCGTCCAGGGCGTCGGCCTTGTTCACCACCAGCAGGGGCGCGACGTCCGCATGGGCGGCGAGCACGAGATAGCGGTCGAGGAGCAGGCGCTCGAGGCCGGGGGGATCGGCGAGCACGATCACGAGGCGGTCGACATTGGCCACGAGCGGCCGCGGACGGCCGCGGAAATCGCCGCGTTCGATAACGCTCTCCCGGGGCACGACCGCCTCGATCACGCCACCGCCGTCGGTGTGCGCGACGCGCACGCGGTCGCCGCACACGGGGCGGGCGTTGGTGCGGCGGCGCATCAGGCAGGCGAGCAGCTCACCGTCGCCGGTCTCGACGATGACCTCCCGGCCGTAGCTCACGACCACGCGCGCTGTTGTGTTTCCGCTCATCGCCTCCAGCAACCGTCGCCCCGCGGCCGGCACCGCAGGATAGCCTCTGATAGAATGCGGCACAATTCGCGCGGACCACGGGAATCAGGCATGCCGCACTCCCCGGACAACCTCATCTGGATCGATCTGGAGATGACCGGTCTGGACACCGACCGGGACCACATCATCGAGATCGCCACGATCGTCACCGACCGGACCCTGAACATCCTCGCCGAGGGCCCGGTGCTCGCGATCCACCAGAGCGATGAGGTCCTCAACGCCATGGACGAGTGGAACACCCGCCAGCACGGCAGCTCCGGGCTGACCGACCGGGTGCGCCAGAGCTCGGTGGACGAGGCCGAAGCGGAGGCGGAGACCCTGGCGTTCCTGCGCCAGTGGGTGCCCGCCGGCGTCTCGCCGATGTGCGGCAACAGCATCTGCCAGGACCGGCGCTTCCTGCACCGCTGCATGCCGGAGCTCGAGACCTACTTCCACTACCGCAACCTGGACGTGAGCACACTCAAGGAGCTCGCGCGGCGGTGGACGCCGGAGATCCTGAACGGATTCAGCAAGCGCAGTTCGCACCTGGCCATGGATGACATCCGCGATTCCATCGCCGAGCTGCGTTATTACCGCGAGCACTTCCTCTGCGTGCCCCGGGACGAGGACGGCTACTGACGCCGCTCCGGGCACGCCCGACCGTCACCATGCGCCGGCGCCCGCCGGGCGCGGCGCCCCAGAGGGGGAACGCACCGATGCGCTTCGAGGGTTCCGAACGCTACGTCGCCACCGGCGACCTCACCATGGCGGTCAACGCCGCCGCCACGCTCAAGCGCCCGCTGCTGATCAAGGGCGAGCCGGGTACCGGCAAGACGCTGCTCGCCGAGGAGGTGGCGACGGCGCTGGGAATGCCGTACTACGAGTGGCACATCAAGTCGACGTCCAAGGCCCAGCAGGGGCTCTACGAGTACGACGCGGTCTCGCGCCTGCGCGACTCCCAGCTCGGTGACGAGCGGGTCCACGACATCGCCAACTACATTGTCCCGGGCCCGGTCTGGCGCGCCTTCGAGTCGGAGCGGCCGCCGGTGCTGCTCATCGACGAGATCGACAAGGCGGACATCGAGTTCCCCAATGACCTGCTGCGTGAGCTCGACCGCATGGAGTTCCACGTCTACGAGACGCAGCAGACGGTGACCGCCCGTCACCGCCCGGTGATCATCATCACCAGCAACAACGAGAAGGAGCTGCCGGACGCCTTCCTGCGCCGGTGCTTTTTCCACTACATCAGCTTCCCCGACCGGGAGACCATGGAGCGCATCGTCCAGGTGCACTTCCCGGGCCTCAAGGGCGGCCTGGTGCGCGAGGCCCTGGAGCTGTTCTTCGGCCTGCGCGAGATGCCCGGCGTGAAGAAGCGGCCCTCGACCTCGGAGCTGCTGGACTGGCTCAAGCTGCTGATGGCCGAGGACGTGGATGCCTCGGTGCTGCGCGAGAGCAACCAGGAGAAGACCCTGCCGCCGCTGTACGGGGCGCTGCTGAAGAACGAGCAGGACACCCAGCTGTTCGAGCGGCTGATGTTCATGGCCCGCCGTCGCCGGCAGGGCTGAGCCGGAGGGGCATCATGCTGATCTCGTTCCTGCAGGCGCTGCGCGAGGCGGGGCTGCGGGTGAGTGTCACCGAGTTCCTCACCCTGCTCGAGGCGCTGCAGGCCCGGGTCACGCCGGGCAGCGTCGAGGACTTCTACTTCCTGGCACGGGCGTGCCTGGTCAAGGACGAGACGCGTTTCGACCGCTTCGATCAGGTCTTCTCCGCGTGGTTCAGCGGCGTCGAGGACATCGCCTCGGCGCTGGGCGCCGACATTCCCGAGGAGTGGCTGCGGCGCCAGGCGGAGCTGAGCCTGAGCGAAGCGGAGAAGGCCGAGCTGGAGGGCATGGGCTGGGACGAGCTCATGCGCACCCTGCGCGAGCGCCTCGCGGAGCAGAGCGAGCGTCACCAGGGAGGCAACAAGTGGATCGGCACCGCGGGCCGCTCGCCCTACGGCGCCTGGGGCTACAACCCGGAGGGCGTGCGCATCGGCCAGGACCGCTCCCGTCACCGCCGCGCGGTGAAGGTCTGGGACCAGCGCACCTTCCGCAACCTGGACGGCGACCAGGCCCTGGAGTCGCGTAACCTCAAGCTCGCGCTGCGGCGCCTGCGCCGTTTCGCCCGCGAGGGCGCCGGCGAGGAGCTGGACCTGGACGACACTATCCACGCCACCGCGCGCCGCGGCGGCCAGCTCGACCTGCGAATGGTGCCCGAACGCCACAACGCCGCGCGGGTGCTGGTGTTCTTCGATATCGGCGGGTCCATGGACGACCACGTCGCGATCTGCGAGGCACTGTTCTCGGCGGCACGCAGCGAGTTCAAGCACCTGACCTACTACTACTTCCACAACTGCCCCTACGAGACGCTCTGGCGCGACGCCACCCGTCGGCACGCGGACGCGGTGCCCACCCACGAGGTGCTGCACACCTTCGATCCCGACTACCGCGTGATCATCGTTGGCGACGCCGCCATGAGCCCCTACGAGGTAAAGCTCCCCGGGGCTGGTGTCGAACACTGGAACGAGGAATCCGGCGAGACCTGGCTGCGGCGGATCGTGGATACCTTCCCGCATCTCGTGTGGCTGAACCCGGAGCCGTCCCGGTTCTGGGATGCGACCCAGTCCAATACCATGATCCGCGAGGTCATCGGCGAGCGGATGTATCCGCTCACCCCGGACGGCCTCGAGGCCGCGATGCAGGCACTCAACCGATGAGGGCGTGATCCATGCGAGAAGTCCTGGTGCTCCGCCACGCCATCGCCGAGGACCGCGACGAGGCGGCACGGCTCGGCGTTACGGACGAACGGCGCGCGCTTACCGAGCGGGGTATCCGCCGGATGCGGGAGGTCGCCGCCGGGCTTGCCCGCGTCGCCGATCCCCCGGCGCGGATACTGCACAGCCCACTGCGCCGCGCGGTGGAGACTGCGGAGCTCCTCGCGGTGGTGTTCCCTAAGGCACGCCTGGTCGAGACGCGGGCCCTGGCGCCGGGCGCGGGCGAGGCGGCGGTCTACGAGATGCTTGCCCAGGGCGAGGACGGTGTCGCCATCGTCGGCCACGAGCCCGATCTCGGCGAGTGGCTGGGCTCGGCACTCGGGGGCCGGACGGGGCCGGCGATCCCGCTCAAGAAGGCGGGGAGTGCCCTGGTGCGTTTCCCGGGGGTACCAACGCCCGGGCGCGGTGGGCTGCGCTGGCTGCTGCCGCCGCGTCTCGCCCGGCAGTTGGGCGAGACGTGATGGCGGATAACGGCGAGCGGCGCGAGGTCGCCGCGGTGGACCTCGGCTCCAACAGCTTCCACCTCGTGGTCGCGCGTGTGCATGACGGCCACCTGACGGTGCTCGACCGCCTGCGTGAACCCGTTCGCCTCGCCGCCGGACTCACCGCGGAGAAGGGGCTGGACACGGCCGCACGCGAACGCGCGCTTGCCTGTCTGGCCCGTTTTGGTCAACGGCTCCAGCCATTGCCGCCGGAGGCCGTACGGATCGTGGGGACCAACACCCTGCGTAGCGCCCGGGCGGCGACGGCCTTCGTCGAGGAGGCGGAGGCGCTGCTCGGCCACGAAATCGAGGTGATCTCGGGCTTCGAGGAGGCCCGGCTGATCTATCTCGGCGTGGCCCACAGCCTGGCCGAGGGCGGCGAGCGCCGGCTGGTCGTGGATATCGGCGGCGGTAGCACCGAGCTGGTACTGGGTGAGCGGCTGGTACCGGGCTACATGGAGAGCCTGCACATGGGCTGCGTGAGCTTCACGCAGCGGTTCTTCCCGGACGGGCGGATCACCCGGCGTGCCATGGAGGAGGCGCGGATGGCCGCGCTCATGGAGCTGGAGCCGGTGCAGGGGCATTTCCTCGCCCGGGGCTGGGACCGCGCTGTCGGCGCCTCCGGCACCATCCGCGCGATCGCCGGCGCGTTGCGCGAGCAGGGCTGGACCGACGGCACCGTGACCTTCGCCGGCCTGCAGCGTCTGACCAAGGCGCTGTGCAAGGCCGGCAGCCTGGACGATATCGATTTCAAGGGCGTCAGCCAGCGCCGGGCCCAGGTGCTGCCCGGCGGCGTCGCGGTGCTGGGGGCCGTGTTCGAGGCCCTGGGGATCGAGGGCATGGAGGCCGCCGACGGTGCCTTGCGCGAGGGCGTACTCTACGATCTGGTCGGGCGTATCCGCCACCAGGACGTGCGCGAGGCGACAGTGGAGGCGCTGGCGGCGCGCTATCACGTGGACGTGGCCCACGCCCGGCGGGTGGAGCGTACCGCCACGGCGCTGCTGTGCGATGTGGCGGCCGAATGGGCGCTGGAGGACGCCGCCGCGGCGCGCATGCTTGCCTGGGCGGCCTGGCTGCACGAGGTCGGCCTGGACATCTCCCACAGCCAATACCACAAGCACGGCGCCTACATCCTGCATTACAGCGACATGCCCGGCTTCTCCCGGGAGGAGCAGGTCAAGCTCGCCGCCCTGGTAAGGGTGCACCGGCGCAAGTTCGCGGCGTCCGCCTTCCGTGACCTCCACGGCGAGCGCGCGCGGCGGGCCCGGGGCCTGGCGGTGCTCCTGCGCCTGGCGGTGCTCCTGCACCGCGGGCGGGGCGCGGCGGCGCTGCCGGCCGTCCGCCTCGCGGCGGAGGGCGCCGACCGTCTGCGCCTGACCTTCCCTGAGGGCTGGCTGGACGATTACCCGCTGGCCGCCGCCGACCTGGCGGCGGAGCAGGATTACCTGGCCTCCGCCGGGGTGGAGCTGGTTGTCGGGGGCTGAGCCGCCGGGACCGCCGCCACGGGGACCGCGGCGGCGGTCCGGTCCAGGCGGAACCGCCTCATGGCAGGGCAGGGTGGCCGCGATGCCCGCTCAGCCGCCCTCGCTGTAGCGGCGCAGCAGCTCGAGCTGCGCGGCGTAGGGCGCCTCGCCTTCGGCCGGCGTGCAGCGGTGGTACTGGCCGTCGGGCTGCAGCTCCCAGGCCTGGTAGTTGTCCTCGAGGTAGCACTGCAGCTCCTCGAGAATGCGCTGACGCAGGTCCGGGTCGACGATGGGGAAGCAGGTCTCCACCCGGCGGAAGAAGTTGCGCTCCATCCAGTCGGCGCTGCTGCAGTAGAGTTCGGGGGCGTCACCGTTGGCGAAGTAGAACACCCGGGTGTGCTCCAGGAAGCGGCCGATCACCGAGCGCACGCGGATGTTGGTGGACACGCCTGGCACCCCGGGGCGCAGCGAGCACATCCCGCGCACGATCAGGTCGATCTCCACGCCCTCCATGGCCGCCGCGTACAGGGCCTGGATGGTGCGTGACTCCACCAGTGAATTCACCTTGACGATGATCCGGCCCGGCCGTCCGGCGCGGGCATGGGCCGCCTCGCGCTCGATCTTGGCGAGCATGCTCTCGTGCAGCGTGAACGGCGACTCCAGCAGCTTCGAAAGCGTGCTCACCTTGCCCAGGCTGGTGAGCTGCAGGAACACCCGGTGGACGTCCTCACCCATCACCGGGTCGGCGGTGAACAGCCCGTAGTCCGTGTACAGCCGCGCCGTGCGCGAGTGGTAGTTGCCGGTTCCCAGGTGCATGTAGTGGCGCAGCTGGCCGCCCTCGCGGCGCACGACCAGGATCATCTTGGCGTGGGTCTTGTGTCCGACCACGCCGTAGACGACGTGCGCGCCGGCCTCCTGGAGGCGGTTGGCGAGCTTGATGTTCGCTTCCTCGTCGAAGCGCGCGCGCAGCTCCACCACCACGGTCACCTCCTTGCCCGCGCGGGCGGCGGCGACCAGGTGATCCACGATCACCGAGTCCGGGCCCGTGCGGTAGAGGGTCTGCTTGATGGCGAGCACCTCCGGGTCCGATGCCGCCTGGCGGATGAACTCCACCACCGGCGCGAAGGACTCGTAGGGGTGGTGGAGGAGCACGTCGCGGTCGCGGAGGACCTTGAACAGGTCGCTGGCGTGGGCGAGCTGGGCCGGCAGCCCCGGGGTGAATGAGGCGTACTTGAGCTCCGGACGGTCGATGAGGTCGTAGACCGCGAGCAGGCGGTTGAGGTTCACCGGTCCGTTGACCTGGTAGAGGTCGTCCCGCGTCAGCTCGAACTCCTCGAGCAGGTAGTCCGACATGTGTGCCGGACAGTTGGCCGCCACCTCCAGGCGCACGGCGTCGCCGTAGCGGCGCGAGGGCAGCTCGCCCTCCATTGCCCGGAGCAGGTCGTCCACTTCCTCCTCGTCGACGAACAGGTCGCTGTTGCGCGTCACCCGGAACTGGTAGCAGCCGCGCGCGTCCATCCCGGGGAACAGGTCGTTGACGTGGGCGTGGATGATCGAGGAGAGGAATACGAAGTCCCAGCCGCCGTCCTCGGAGAGCTCCGGCGGGAGCTGGATGATGCGCGGCAGTGCCCGCGGTGCCTGGACCACGGCAAGCCCGCTGTTGCGCCCGAAAGCGTCCTTGCCGTCCAGGGCCACGATGAAATTCAGGCTCTTGTTGAGCACCTGCGGGAACGGGTGTGCCGGATCGAGCCCGAGGGGGCTGAGGATCGGGAGCAGCGAATGGTAGAAGTAGTCCTTCACCCAGGCCGCCTGCTCGCGGCTCCACTCCGAGCGGCGCAGGAAGCGGATCCCCGCGTTGTCGAGGGCGGGGATGAGCTCGTCGTTGAGCACGCGGTACTGCTCGGCGACGATCTCGTGGGTGCGTACGCCGATCTCGCGCAGCACCTCCTGCGCGGTCCGGTTGTCCGGGCCGGACTGGGAGGCGCCCATCTCCATGGCCTGTTTCAGGCCCGCGACCCGGATCTCGAAGAACTCGTCGAGGTTGCTGCTGGCGATACAGAGGAACTTGACCCGTTCCAGCAGCGGATTGGTGGTATCGCGGGACTGCTCAAGGACCCGGCGGTTGAACTCCAGCAGGCTGAGCTGGCGGTTGAAGTACAGCTCGGGGCTCCTGAGATCGGGCGTGTCCATGGAGGGCACTCTACTCCGTCGTCGTTGATGTGTCTGGGTTTGCCGCGGGCGTATACGCCCACTCGCGCCATGATAGGGGAGGCGCTTGAAAGTCGTGTTAAACGCCCCCAGCCCTTATTCGACAACCCATCCCCAAGGACCTCGATAATGCCTCACGACGAGAGCAACAAAAAGCGGTTCCGGCGCTGGCCGCCCCGTGTCGGGCGCAGCCGTCCCCGTCCGTCCGGGCGCGACGACACCGTCTCCGAAGAAGGCGCCACTGCACGCAGCCTCACGCCGACCCCGGCGCCCGCGCCGGAGTCCCCTGAACCCGCCGGCCCGGCCTACCGCCAGACGGGGAACAAGGAGGTGAAGGTGAGCTTCCGTAACCGTCGCCGGCGTACGCACATCCCGCGGGAGGCGGGAGAGTAACCCCCGGCGTTATATCGCGTTCCTTTCGCAGCCTCTGCCCCGGGACGCCGGGCGCCGCCGCCCGGCGTCCCGGGGCCGTTGCAGTCCCCCGGCGGAATCGTCCGCACCGGGTGATGAGATCTGTTTACGTCGGGCGGGTGCGACGCCTCCGTCCGAACGCACCCTACGGTTGTGCTGACCGACAGTGATTCCCGGGCGGGAAGCGGGTGCGGCGGTTGCCATACGCTAGCGTATGGAGTAATGTCGCCGATGCTTGCCATACGGCAGCGTACGGACTAGGGTTCGCCTCATGAGCACGATCAGGCAGACACTGACCGCAGACGACTGGGCCGAGGCCGCGCTCGACGCACTGGCCGAGGACGGTGTGCGTGCGGTGGCCGTGGAGCCGCTGGCGCGGCGCCTGGGCGTGACCAAGGGCAGTTTCTACTGGCATTTCTCCAGCCGGCGGATGCTGCTCCAGGCGGCCCTGGCCCTGTGGGAGCGCCGCGAGACCGATGAGGTCCTCGCCCGCGCCGCCGAAGAGACCGATCCGCGCAAGCGCCTGGCACGGCTGTTCCGCGAGGCGGACGGCAGCCGCCGGGCGGGCCGGCTCTATCTTGCGCTGGCCAACGCCACCGACAGCCCGCTGATCACCGAGGTGGTCCGCCGGGTGATGGCGCACCGGCTCGCCTTCCTGCGCGAGTGCTATGCCGCGATGGGTGCGGACGCCGAGACGGCGGCCGCGCGCGCGGCGATGGCGTATTCGATGTTCCTCGGCATGCTTCAGCTGCGCCGGGATGCCCCCGAGGCCATCCCGGAGGGCGAGCGCTTCCATGAGTACATGCATCTGGTCGGGGAGGCGCTGATCCCCGGCTACGAGCGCGCGCTGGTCCGGCGCTGAGCCGGCTGCGCCCGCGCGCGTCCGAACAAGGAATGCGGGCCCCGCCGGGGCCGGGAGGAGTGTCTCATGTACGCCCTGATCGCCATCCTGGCCGCGGTCGCGGCCATCCTCGTCGTCTGCTATCGCGGTATTGGCCTGCGTGGCGCGACCGCCGTGGCGGCGCTCTACCTGGCCGGCCTTTGGATCACCGGCGGGATCGGCGTTATCGCCGCCATCGTGCTCGCCGTGCTCGGTGCGGTGCCGGCGGTGGTGCTCAACAGCCCCTCTCTGCGCCGGCGCGTGATCACGCGCCACCTTTTCCCCGTCTTTCAGCGGGTGTTGCCCGGCATGAGCCGGACCGAGCAGGAGGCCCTGGAGGCGGGTGACACCTGGTGGGAAACGGATCTCTTCCGCGGCAACCCGGACTGGCGGCGCCTCCACGGTATGCAGGTGACCTCGCTGACCGACGCGGAGCAGGCCTTCCTGGACGGCCCCGTGGCGACGCTGTGCGGCATGCTCGACGAGGACGACATCGTCCGTCGCGAGCACGATCTCCCCGAGGCCGCCTGGCGCTATATCCGCGACGAGGGCTTCTTCGGGATGATCATCCCCGAGGCCTACGGCGGCCTCGCGTTCTCCTCGCTGGCGCAGTCCACCATCGTCTCCCGCATTGCCAGCCGCAGCCTCTCGGCGGCGGTGACCGTCATGGTCCCCAACTCCCTGGGGCCCGGTGAGCTGCTGATGAAGTACGGCACCGACGACCAGAAGTCGTACTGGCTGCCGCGGCTCGCGGATGGCCGGGAGATCCCGTGCTTCGCGCTCACGGGCCCGGACGTCGGCTCCGACGCGGGCGGCATGCCGGACTACGGCATCGTCTGCCGCGGCGAGCACGAGGGCGAGGAGGTCCTCGGCGTGCGCGTGAGCTTCAGTAAGCGCTATATCACGCTCGCCCCGGTGGCCACGGTTGTGGGGCTGGCCTTCCGCCTTTACGACCCGGAGCACCTCGTCGGCGACGAGGAGGACGTGGGCATCACCTGTGCGCTCGTGCCGGCCGGTCACCCCGGTGTGCGTATCGGCGACCGTCATTTCCCCATGGGGCTCGCGTTCATGAACGGTCCGGTCGAGGGCGAGGACGTGTTCATCCCGCTGGAGTGGATCATCGGCGGCCGCGAAATGGCCGGCGCCGGTTGGCGAATGCTCGTGGAGTGCCTGTCGGTGGGAAGGGCGATCTCGCTGCCGGCGCTGGGCGCCTCCGCCAGCCAGATGGCGTACCGCACCACCGGCGCGTACGCGCGCATCCGCCGCCAGTTCAACCTCTCCGTGGGCCAGTTCGAGGGCGTGCAGGAGGCCATGGCGCGTATCGGCGGCGGCACCTACACCCTGGAGGCGGCGCGGCGGCTCACCGCCAGCGCTGGCGATATGGGGGTCAAGCCGTCGGTGGTCTCCGCCATCGCCAAGTACCACATGACCGAGTGGATGCGCCGGATCATCGACGACGCGATGGATATCCACGGCGGCCGCGGCATCATCTACGGGCCGCGCAACTACCTCGGCTATGCCTACCAGGCGACACCGGTGGCGATCACCGTCGAGGGCGCGAACATCCTCACCCGAAGCATGATGATCTTCGGCCAGGGTGCGATCCGCTGCCATCCTTATGTCCTCGAGGAGATGACCGCCGCCCAGAACGACGACCTGACGTCCTTTGACCGGGCGCTGTTTGGGCACATCGGCTATTCCCTGAGCCGCGGCACGCGCGCGCTGCTGCTCGGGCTTACCGGGGCACGCCTGGCGCGGGCGCCGGAGGGCGGGCCGCTCGCCGGCCGCTACCGCGCGCTCACCCGGATGAGCTCGGCGCTGGCATTCGTCTCGGATGTCGCGATGGGCGTGCTCGGCGGCGAGCTCAAGCGCCGCGAGAGCCTGTCCGCGCGCCTCGGCGACGTGCTGAGCCAGCTCTACCTCGCCTCCGCCGTGCTCAAGTTCCACCGTGACGGCGGCAGCGATCCGGACGAGCTGGACCACGTGTGCTGGGCGGTGGACCACGCCCTCGCGGAGATGACCCGGGCGTTCGACGAGTTCCTGGCCAACTTCCCGAACCGGGGCATCGCGCGGGTCCTGCGCTGGGTGGTGTTCCCGCTCGGGCGGCCGTACCGCGCCCCCGCGGACGCCCTCGGGCGGGCCGTGGCCGAGCGCATGATGGCGCCCGGCGGGGTTCGCGACCGGATCACCAACCTGGTCTATATCGGCGGTCCGAACGACGCCGTCGGCCGCGTGGAACACACCTTCGGGCTGCTGCAGGAGGCGGAGCCGCACTACGTGCGCTTCCGCAAGGCGGTCGCCCGCGGTGAGGTGGGCGGGCACACCTTCGACGAGCAGATCGCCAACGCCGTGGAGGCGGGCGTGCTGGATACGGATACGGCGGCGCTGGTGAGCGACTACGAGCGTGCCCGCGCCGATACCGTGCGCACCGACGCGTTCCCGGCGGAGGCGCTGACGCCGCGCAGCGTGCTGGAGGCGCGTGCCGGACACGGCCGGGACGTGGCCTGACCGAAACGAGCAGAGGAGAGAACAGATGAGCGAGGCGATTTCGGTGCGGCGGGCGGCGGTGCTCGGCGCCGGGGTCATGGGCGCGCAGATCGCGGCCCACCTGGCCAACGCCGGCATCCCGACGGTGCTCTTCGAGCTCGCCGGCGATGGCGACGACCGGCGCTCCGGGGCGCGCGAGGCCATCCGCCGGCTCGGGAACCTGCAGCCGGCCCCGCTGGCGAGTCCGGCGTACGCCGAGCGCATCCGGCCCGCGAACTACGAGGACGACCTGGCCGCGCTCGCGGACTGCGACCTCGTCATCGAGGCGGTGGCAGAGCGGCTGGACGTCAAGCTGGACCTGTTCCGCCGCGTTGCCCCGCACCTGCCGGCGGGGGCGGTGGTCGGCAGCAACACCTCGGGACTGTCCGTGGAGGCGCTGGCCGAGGCTCTGCCGGAGGCGCTGCACGGGCGTTTCTGCGGCATCCATTTCTTCAATCCGCCGCGCTACATGCACCTCGTGGAGCTCATCCCCACGGCACGGACCGAGCCGGCGGTGGTGGACGGCCTGGAGGCATTCCTGACCACGGCCCTCGGCAAGGGCGTGATCCGCGGGCGTGACACCCCGAACTTCGTCGGCAACCGGATCGGCGTGTTTGCGGTGGTCGCGGCCATGGCCCATGCCGAGCGCCTGGGGTTAGCGCCGGACGTGGTGGACGCGCTGACCGGTCCGGCGATCGGCCGGCCCAGGAGCGCGACCTTCCGCACCGCCGACCTCGTGGGCCTGGACACCCTGCGGCACGTGGTCGAGGGCAATGTGCCACGGCTGCAGGATGACCCGTGGGTGGATTACCTCCGCCTGCCCGACTGGATGGTACGGCTCATCGAGGCGGGGGCCCTCGGGCGCAAGGCCGGCGCGGGCGTCTACCGCAAGGGCCGCGAGGGCATCGAGGTCGTGGATTCGGTGCAGGGTGACTATCGCACGGCTTCGGGGGAGATCGACCCGGCGGTGAGCGAGATCCTCGCCGAGAGCGACCCGGCCGCGCGGCTGCGTGCGCTGCGCGCCTCGGAACACCCCCAGGCCGAGTTCCTGTGGGCGATCCACCGCGACACCTTCCATTACGCCGCCCACCTGCTGGGCACCATCGCCGACAATGCCCGCGATGTGGACCTCGCCATCCGCTGGGGGTTCGCCTGGCAGCAGGGGCCGTTCGAGACCTGGCAGGCCGCCGGCTGGCAGGAGACGGCGGAGGCCATCGACGCCGACCGCGAGGCGGGCCGGACCCTGGCGGACGTCCCCCTGCCGGACTGGGTGTTCGCCATCGAGGCCGCACACACGCCGGCCGGGGCCTGGTCGCCCGGGGCCGGCGATTACCGTCCGCCCTCCGGCCTGGCGGTCTACCGCCGCCAGTATTTCCCGCCGGCGCTGCTGGGCGGGCCGCATCCGCCCCGGGGCGAGACCGTGCTGGATCATCCGGGGGTGCGGCTGTGGCATCTCGAGGGTGACGTCGGCATGCTCAGCTTCCGCGGCCCGAAGCACGCGGTGGGCCGGGACGTGCTCGACGGCGTGATGGAGGCCGTCGAGGCCGCGGAGGGACGTTACGACGCCCTCGTGCTGTGGCAGCCCTCGGCCCCGTTCTCCGTTGGCGCCAACCTCAAGGAGGTGAGCGGGGCGCTGGAGGCCGGCGACTTCGACACCCTGGAGCGGATGGTCCGGCGCTTCCAGCAGGCCACCGCCCGGGTGCGCGATGCCTCGATACCGGTGGTCGCAGGCGCCCGGGGCATGGCCCTCGGGGGCGGCTGCGAGTTCCTCATGCACTGTGACCACGTGGTCGCCGCGCTGGAGAGCTACGTCGGACTGGTCGAGGCGGGCGTCGGCCTGATCCCCGCGGGGGGAGGCTGCCGGGCGCTGGCGCGCCACGCGGCGGCCACGGCGGTGGACGGCGATCCCTTTCCGGCGATCCAGCGGCGCTTCGAGACCGTGGCACGTGCGGAAGTGGCGGCGAGTGCCGTCGAGGCCGTGGACTACGGGTTCCTGCCGGCGCACACCACCGTCGTGCCTCATGAGGACGAGGTGCTTCATGTCGCCATACAGCACGCCCGGGCACTCGC
>NZ_WNXE01000006.1:25117-30064 GCF_010993615.1 Arhodomonas sp. KWT
CCTGCCGGCGCACACCACCGTCGTGCCTCATGAGGACGAGGTGCTTCATGTCGCCATACAGCACGCCCGGGCACTCGCTGCCGGCGCCTACCGCCCGCCGTTGGTGCCGCCGGTTCGGGTCGCCGGGCGCGACGGGTTGGCGACGCTGGAGGCCATGATTGTGAACCTCCGTGACGGCGGCTTCATCTCCGGACACGACGCCCGGGTCGCGCACCTCGCAGCACGGGCGCTCACCGGCGGCGAGGTGGACACCGGCTCGAGCGTCGACGACTCGTGGCTGCTGGAGCTGGAGGTGGACGGCTTCATGACGCTGCTCAGGAGCGAGGCCACCCAGGCGCGGATCGCGCACATGCTCCGCACCGGCAAGCCGCTGCGCAACTGAACGAACCGACAACCGCCTGGACGTCGCCGGCGACGGCGGCACGGGGAGGGGAACCGTCAATGAGTGAAATGCAGGACGCCTATATCGTCGCCGCGGTGCGCACCCCGGTGGGGCGGGCGCCCCGGGGCGCGCTCAGCGGCACGCGCCCGGACGACCTCCTGGCCCATGTGCTCCGCGGGGCCGTGGATGCGGTGCCGGAGCTGGCGCCGGAGGGCATCGAGGACGTCATCGCCGGCTGCGCCATGCCCGAAGGGAGCCAGGGACTCAACGTCGCGCGGATCGCCGCGCTGCTCGCGGGGCTGCCGAAGAGCGTGCCCGGGGTGACGGTCAACCGCTTCTGTGCCTCCGGGCTCGAGAGCATCGCCCAGGCCGCCGGGCGCATCCGCAGCGGCGAGGCGGACTGCATTCTCGCCGCCGGCACGGAGAGCATGAGCGCCATCCCCTGGATGGGTCACCGGCCGTCGCTGAACCCGACGATCTTCGAACGCGACGAGGACGTGGGCATCGCGTACGGGATGGGCCTGACCGCTGAACGGGTCGCGGAGCGCTACGGCGTCAGCCGGGAGGACCAGGACGCCTTCGCACTTGAGAGTCATCGCAGGGCGGTCACGGCCATCGACGGCGGCGCCTTCGCCGACGAGATCCTGCCGGTGACCGCGCGCAGCTACGCCCCGGCGGCGGAAGGGGCGAGCGTGCGCATCAGCGAGCGCGCGGTGGCGACGGACGAAGGCCCGCGGCGTGACACCGACGCGGCCCGGCTCGCGAAGCTGCGCCCGGTGTTCGCCGCGCGGGGCTCGGTGACCGCGGGCAACAGCTCCCAGACCAGTGACGGTGCCGGGGCGGTGGTGGTGATGAGCGGCCGCCGGGTACGCGAGCTGGGCATTACCCCGATGGCCCGTTTCGCGGGCTACCGCGTGGTGGGTGTGCCCCCGGAGATCATGGGCATCGGTCCGGTCGAGGCGATCCCGGCGGCCCTGCGCGCCGCGGGCATCGGCCGGGACGATCTCGGCTGGATCGAGCTCAACGAGGCGTTCGCCGCGCAGAGCCTGGCGGTGATGCGCGAGCTGGAGCTGGATCCGGCCCGGGTCAATCCGCTGGGCGGCGCCATTGCCCTGGGGCACCCCCTGGGTGCCACCGGTGCCGTCCGAACCGCCACCCTGCTGCACGGGCTGCGCCGGCAGGGATTGCGCTACGGCATGGTCACCATGTGCGTGGGCACCGGCATGGGCGCAGCGGGGGTGTTCGAGCGATGCTGACTACCACGATCAGAGGGTGCCGTGCCGCGGCACTGGTGCTCGCGGGCGTTCTGCTGGCGGGGCCGGCGACGGCCGCGGAGCTCGCCGGCGTGCACATGCCGGAGCGCATGGAGGTGGACGGGGAGAGCCTCTCCCTCAATGGCCTCGGCCTGCGCGAGAAGTTCTTCTTCGACATCTATGTCGGCGGGCTCTACCTGCCCGAGACCACCGGCAGGGCGGACGACGTGCTCTCGCTGGACGGTCCCCGGCGGGTGGTGTTGCACCTGGTCTACGATCACGTCTCCCGGGAGAAGCTGGTGGAGGCCTGGAACGACGGTTTCGAGGACAACCTCTCAGAGGACCGCCGCAAGGCCCTGGCGGAGCGGATCGAGGCGTTCAACGAGCTGTTCGGCGACGCCGAGGCCGGGGATGAGATCGCCATCGATTACCTGCCGGGGCAGGGCACGCGGGTGGTGTACAACGGCAAGGTCACCGGGACCGTACCGGGCCGTGCCCTCGCGCGGGCATGGCTGGCGATCTTCGTCGGTGCCCACCCGGCGGACGAGGACGTCAAATCGGGCATGCTCGGCGGCTGATCCCGCCGCGCTGCCCGACCGGCTCACTCCCCGGCGGGGGCGAAGCGCTCGACGAACGCCTGCGGTGCGCGGGCGATGCGCCGCTCGCCGTAGTCGAAGAACACGATCCCCGTCTTCGCCCGCGCGATCTCATGGCCGTCCCCGGCGTGCTCCAGGCGGTAGAGGATATCGCAGCCGTAGCGGTTGAAGTCATCCAGCGCGACGTGGATGCGCAGCGGGTCGTTGGCGAAGGCCTCGGCACGGAAGACGACCACGGCGTCGGCGACGATGATCCCCAGCCCTTCGATGTCGCTCTCGGAGTAGCCGTGATGGCGCAGCAGCGCCGCGCGGGCCTCCTGGGCGTAGACCAGGACCATTTCGTTGCCCATGTGGCCGCCGAAGTTCAGGTCCGTGACACGCACGTCCAGCTCGTGGCAGAAGGCGAAGCGTTCCGGCAGCGGCAGCTTGAGGCGGGCCATCAGTGGGTCTCCCCCGGGGCCCCGCCGCGGGTGTGTTCTTCCATGGCCGCGGCCAGTGTGTCCATGGACACGGCGCCGGGGAAGGCCCGGTCGCCGACGATCAGGGTGGGCACGCCGGTGAGTCCGGTGCTGCGGGCCGCCTCCACGTCCTCCAGCAGGCCCGCAAGGGCCTGGCGGTCGTCCACCGGCATCAGGCAGTCGCCGACGTCATGATCCGCCGCTATCGATTCGAGCACGGCCGTCTCGCCGATGTTGCGGCCGTCGACGAAGTAGGCATGGAAGAGGGCGTTGTGCAGTGCCAGAAAACGCCCGGGCCGGCGTTGAAGCACTGTGCGTGCCAGCAGCAGGGCCTGGCGGGAGTTGGTGGTGAAGGTACGCTCGGCCATGGGCAGGCCGTCCGCCTCGAGCATTGCCGTGAGCGCCTCGTTCATCCGCCGCCACTGTTCCGGTGGATAGCCGAGCTCGGAGACCGGCCGCCCGCCGGCGGGGCTGTCCGGGTGGATCTCGACGAAGCGGTACTCCACCGCCACCGGGTAGCGCTGCGTGATCCGCTGCAGGCGATGGGCGCCCACGTAGCAGAACGGGCAGATGTAGTCGAAATAGAAGACCACCGGGATGCGGTGATCCTCGCCGCCGGTAGCGCTGCCGTTAGTCGCCGCCACGGTTTCAGGGCACCCGGTTGATGCCGTTGAGCGCCGCCACGCGGTACGCCTCGGCCATCGTCGGGTAGTTGAACGTGGTGTTGATGAAATACATCAGCGTGTTCGCCTCGCCGGGCTGGGCCATGATCGCCTGGCCGATGTGCACGATCTCGGAGGCCTGGTCGCCGAAGCAGTGGATGCCGAGGATCTCCAGTGTCTCCACGTGGAAGAGGATCTTGAGCATGCCGACCGTCTGTCCGGAGATCTGCGCCCGGGCGAGGTCCTTGAAGAAGGCGTGACCGACCTCGTAGGGGATCTTCGCCTCGGTGAGCTCGCGCTCGCTGCGGCCCACGGAGCTGATCTCCGGGATGGTGTAGATCCCGGTGGGGGTGTCCTGGGCGAGGCGGTAATCGCACTCGCCGAAGATGATGTGATGGGCGACGTAGCGGCCCTGGTCGTAGGCGGCGCTGGCGAGGCTCGGGTAGCCGATCACGTCGCCGACGGCATAGATATGCGGCTGCTCGGTCTGGAAATCCTCGTTGACCTCCACCTGGCCACGGCCGTTGGGCTGGACCCCGAGGGCCTCCAGGCCCATGCGATCGGTGTTACCCGTGCGCCCGTTCGCCCAGAGCAGGATGTCGCTCTTGATGCGCTTGCCCGACTGGGTCTCCAGGATGACGTGATCGTCCCCCGGGACGACCCGGGCATACTCCTCGCGGTGACGGATGAGCACGCCGAGCTCGCGGAGGTGGTAGGAGAGGGCGTCGGAGATCTCGTCGTCGAGGAAGGCGAGCATGCGCTCGCGGGTGTTGATGAGATCCACCTTCACGCCGAGACCGCGGAAGATCGAGGCGTACTCGCTGCCCACCACGCCGGCACCGTAGATGGTGATGGTATGCGGCGTATGGTCCAGGGAGAGGATCTGATCGCTGTCGAATACCCGCGGGTGGGTGAAGTCCACGTCCGCCGGATTGTACGGGCGCGAGCCGGTGGCGAGGATGAAGTGATCGGCGGTGAGGCGTGTGATCCGGTTGTTGGCGCCCTCGACCTCCAGGGTGTGCTCGTCGGCGAAACGCGCCGTGCCGCGGAACACCGGCACCTCGTTACGGCTGTAGAAGCTCGTGCGCAGCCCCACCTGCTGGTCGATGACCCGCTCGGCGGTGCGCATCACCGTGGGGAAGGAGAAGTGTCGCGGCTCGCTGACCTCGCGGAAGAGCGGGCTGTTGTTGAACTCCATCATCCGGCGGACGTTGTGGCGCAGCGCCTTGGAGGGGATGGTGCCCCAGTGGGTGCAGCCGCCGCCGACCTCGCTGTGGCGCTCGACCACCGCCACGCGCTTGTCCGCCTTGGCGAGTTTCATCGCCGCGCCCTCGCCGCCGGGGCCGCTGCCGATGACGATGGTATGGAAGTGCTTGCCGCTCATATGGACCGTCCCGCTGATCGAGTGCATGGCGCATCGGGCCCGGGCCGTCCATGGCTCGGCGGCCGGGCCGAAGCGGGCATTATAGCCGGGCGGGCCGTCCGGGTCGAAACGGCCGGCCGCGGCCGCCGCTCCGCCGACCGCGCGTCGGAGCTATCGTGGAAACGCTTTCCATAAAATTGCCGGTGCCCGTCAGCGGCGGTAGACTGAGGGCA
>NZ_WNXE01000006.1:30162-31860 GCF_010993615.1 Arhodomonas sp. KWT
ATGCCCGAGGGCGGGGACTTCCAGGTCAGCACGGAAAACGTCGACCCGGAGATCGCCGAGGTCGCCGGCCCGCAGCTCGTGGTCCCGGTGAGCAACCCGCGCTACGCCCTCAACGCCGCGAACGCCCGCTGGGGCAGCCTCTACGACGCGCTCTACGGCAGCGATATCATCCCCGAGGACGATGGCGCCGAGAAGGGGAGCAGCTACAACCCGGTGCGTGGCAGGAAGGTGATGAGCCACGCTTCGGCCTATCTCGACGAGATCGCGCCGCTCGCGCGTGGCAGCCACGCAGACGTCGCCGGCTTCGGCCTGAGCCCGGACGGCGCCGAGCTCGTCGTCACCCTCGGCGATGGCAGCGAGACGGGCCTGCGGGATCCGGCCCAGTTCGCCGGCTATACCGGCGGCCAGCCCCTGACCGGCGTCCTGCTGGCCAACAACGGCCTGCACGCCGAGATCCAGATCGACCCCGAGCACCCCGTCGGCCGCGACCATCCCGCCGGCGTCAAGGACGTGCTCATGGAGGCGGCGGTCAGCACCATCCAGGACTGCGAGGACTCCGTCGCCGCGGTGGACGGCGAGGACAAGACCAACGTCTACCGTAACTGGCTGGGCCTGATGAAGGGCACGCTCGAGCACGTCTTCGACAAGGGCGGCCGCCAGGTCACGCGCCGGCTCAACCCGGACCGCCGCTACCAGCGGCCGGACGGCGGCGAGCTCACCCTGCAGGGGCGCAGCCTGATGCTGGTGCGCAACGTCGGCCACCTCATGACCACGCCCGCGGTGCTCGACGCCAGTGGCGAGGAGATCCCCGAGGGCATGCTGGATGCCCTGTTCACCGCCCTGATCGCGGTGCACGACCTCAAGGGCAACGGCTCGGTGCGCAACTCCCGCGCCGGCAGCGTCTACATCGTCAAGCCCAAGATGCACGGCCCGGAAGAGGTCGCCTTCGCCTGTGAGCTGTTCAACCGCGTCGAGGATGCGCTGGGGCTGGCGCGCAACACCCTCAAGATCGGCGTCATGGACGAGGAGCGGCGCACCACGCTCAACCTCAAGGCCTGCATCCGCGAGGCCCGCGAGCGCCTCATCTTCATCAACACCGGTTTCCTCGACCGCACCGGCGACGAGATCCACACGGACATGGAAGCCGGTCCGATGATCCGCAAGGGCGAGATGAAGTCCTCGCGCTGGCTCAATGCCTATGAGGACTGGAACGTGGACGTGGGTCTCGCCTGCGGCCTGCGCGGCCACGCCCAGATCGGCAAGGGCATGTGGGCGATGCCGGACCTGATGGCGGACATGATGGAGGCGAAGATCGGCCATCCCCGCGCCGGCGCCAACTGTGCCTGGGTGCCGTCGCCCACGGCCGCGACCCTGCACGCCATCCATTACCACCAGGTGGAGGTGATGGCCCGCCAGGGCGAGCTCGCCGGCCAGCGCCGGGCCGGGCTGGACGACCTGCTCACCATCCCGGTGGCGGAGAACGCGGACTGGAGCGCGGAGGAGATCCAGCAGGAGCTCGACAACAACGCCCAGGGCGTGCTCGGTTACGTGGTCCGCTGGATCGATCAGGGCATCGGTTGCTCGAAGGTCCCGAACATCCATGACGTTGCCCTCATGGAGGACCGGGCGACCCTGCGCATCTCCAGCCAGCACATGGCGAACTGGCTCTACCACGGCGTCGTCACCGAGGAGCAGGTG
>NZ_WNXE01000006.1:31959-54722 GCF_010993615.1 Arhodomonas sp. KWT
GACCGGGCGACCCTGCGCATCTCCAGCCAGCACATGGCGAACTGGCTCTACCACGGCGTCGTCACCGAGGAGCAGGTGATGGCCACCATGAAGCGCATGGCCGAGGTGGTGGACCGCCAGAACGCGGGCGATCCCAACTACGAGCCCATGGCGCCGGGCTATGACGGGGTGGCGTTCAAGGCCGCCTGCGACCTGGTGTTCAAGGGTCGCGAGCAGCCCAACGGCTACACCGAGCCGGTACTCCACGCCCGCCGCCGCGAGCGCAAGGCCCGCGGCTGAGCCCCGGCCTGCCGCCGGTCCGGATCACTCCGGTGCCGGCGGCAGGCCGTCGCCCACCGGCTGCGGCAGCGGCCGGGGGCGGCGATCCTCGTCGATGGCAACGAAGGTGAAGGTGGCCTCGGTCACCTGCGTCGCCGATTCGGAGAAACGGTCCCGTCGCCACGCCTCCACGGCGATGGTCAGCGAGGTGCGCCCGGTGCGCAGCAGCTCCGCGTAGAGGCTGACCTCGTCACCCACGTGCACGGGGGCGATCAGGCTCATGGCATCCACCGCCGCGGTGGCGACACGGCCGCGCGCGGCGCGGGTCGCCACGCTGGAGGCAGCCAGGTCCATCTGCGACATCAGCCAGCCGCCGAATATGTCCCCGGAGGGGTTGGTGTCGGCGGGCATGGCGATGGTGCGGATCTGCGGCTCGCGTGCAGGCGGGCCGGGTCGTCGGGTATCGGGCATCTCGTCTCCTTGATTGCGGTTGGCCGTTGCGGCCGTGGATTGCATTTTCACGACGTGGTGGACATATTGGCACGGGCGCGGTCGGCAATGCCGGGGGACAATCCGGGGTGCCGCCCGTATCCACTATTGCATTTCATGGGGGGAGAGCATGCGTTTGAAAGCGCCGATCATCGTCGCCTGTCTGGCGGGCCTGTTGCTCGCCGGGGGCAGTGCGGGTGCCGCGGACTACAAGTCCGAGTATACCGTTTCGACCGTCCTGCCCACCCCGTTCCCCTGGGGCGAGGCCGCCGAGCGCTGGGTGAAGCTCGTCGAGGAGCGCAGTGACGGGCGTATCAATCTCAAGGTCTATCCGGGGGCGCAGCTCGTCTCGGGGAACCAGACCAAGGAGTTCGCGGCCCTGCGCAGCGGGCTGATCGACTTCGCGGTCGGTTCCACCATCAACTGGTCGCCCCAGGTCAGCGAGCTCAACGTCTTCTCCCTGCCGTTCCTGATGCCGGATTATGCCGCCATCGACGCGCTGACCCAGGGCGAGGTGGGGGAGCGCATCTTCGAGGCCATCGAGCGTCAGGGCGTCGTGCCATTGGCCTGGGGCGAGAACGGTTTCCGCGAGCTCACCAATTCCGTGCGGCCCGTGACCCATCCGGACGACCTGGAGGGGATGAAGATCCGCGTCGTGGGCTCGCCGCTGTTCCAGGACACCTTCGAGGCCCTGGGCGCGAACCCGACCCAGATGAGCTGGGCGGACGCCAAGCCGGCGCTGGCCACCGGCGCGGTCGACGGTCAGGAGAACCCGCTGTCGGTGATCCAGATCGCGAAGATGTGGGAGGTGGGCCAGGAGTATCTCACCCGCTGGCATTACATGGCGGATCCGTTGATCTTCGCCGCGAGCCGTGGCACCTGGGAGAGCCTGCCCGAGAAGGACCGCCGGATCATCCGCGAGGCGGCCATCGACGCCGGGCAGTGGGAGATCGAGCGTTCCCGGGCCAGCGTGGAGGAGCGTCTTGCCGCGCTGCGGGAGCAGGGTATCGAGGTCACCGAGCTGACCGACGCCCAGCGCGAGGCCTTCCGCAAGGCCACCGCCAGCGTCTACGAGACCTGGGCGCCGCGGATCGGCGAGGACCTCGTGGAGACCGCGAAGGAGGCCGTCGCCAACCGCGACGCCGAGTGAGCGGCCCGCGGGCCGCACGAAGCCGGGGGCCGGTGCCCCCGGGTGATCCAACCGGATGCCGGGCCGCCCGAGGGTGCCCCGGTGTCCGTCGTTCGGGGACCCGGAATGCCTGAGCCGGACAACGACCGTCGTGATCGTCCGCGCGTGCCGCTGGCCGTCGAGGAGGCGGCGGCCGCGGCGGCCATGGCGATCATCTGCCTCATCAGCCTCGCCAACGTGGTGGTTCGCTATGCCACGGACGCCTCCTTCGCCTTCACAGAGGAGGTCTCGGTGTTCCTGCTGGTGTTCATGGCCTTCTTCGGCTCGGCGGTGGCCTTCGCGCGCGACGAGCACATCCGCATCGGGTTCTTCCAGCAGCGCCTGCCCCGGCCGCTTCGCTGGGCGGCCACGGTGGCGACCTTCCTCGCGACCCTGACGGTGCTCGGGCTGATCATCTACTACGGCACCGGCTTCGCCTACGACGAGTGGCGCTGGCAGTCCTCGTCCCCGGGGCTCGGCGTGCCCAACTGGATCTACAGCGTCTGGCTGCCCCTGGGGGCGCTGGTCGTGCTGCTGCGGGTAGTGGGGCGCTTCCTGCGCCAGCTCCGCGGCGGGAGGCCGGACTGATGCTGCCGACGCCGGACGTCATGCTCTTCCTCGTGCTGGCGGCGCTGATCGTGATCGGCTCGCCCATCGCCATCGCGCTGGCGCTCGCCGGTGCGGTGGGGATCGTCATGGGACTGCCCGCGCAGATGCTCGGCACCCTTGGGACGAACACCTATAACGCCATCGCCAAGTACCCGCTGGTGGCGATCCCGCTGTTCGTGCTCACCGGCACCATCTTCGAGCGCGCCGGTGTCGCCGCCAACCTGGTGCGCTTCGCCCGCGCGCTGATCGGTCCGCGTCCCGGCGGGCTGGCGGTGGTGGCGACCCTGGTGTGCCTGATCATGGGCGGGATGTCGGGCTCCGGGCCGGCGGACGCCGCCGCGGTGGCGATGGTAATGGTGCCGAGCATGACCCGGGCCGGCTATCCGCGGGCCTTCAGTGCCACCGTGATCGCCGCCTCGGCGTCCACGGCGATCCTCATCCCGCCGTCCGTGGCGCTGATCCTGTATTCGATCCTGGTCCCCGGTGTGGACCTGCGGGCGCTGTTCGCCGCGGGCGTTTTCCCGGGCCTTCTGGCGGGGTTGGCGGTGGTGGTCCCGGCGATCTGGCTGGCGCGGCGTAACGGCTTCGAGCGGCGCGACGCCGAGGAGCGGCCGCCGCTGCGGGAGAGCTTCATCGGGGCGCTGCCGGCCCTGTTTGCCCCGGTGATCATCCTCGGGGGGCTGCGCAGCGGGCTGTTCACGCCGACGGAGGCCGCGGTGGTGGCGGTGGCGTACGGCGTGTTCATCGGCATGGTGGTCTACCGCAACCTGGACCTGCGGACCCTCTACCGGGCGCTGGTGGACTCCGCCGTGCTCTCGGCGGTGATCCTGCTGATCATCTCGCTGGCCGGGATCTTCGCCTGGGCGGGCAGCACGCTCGGGGCCTTCGACGACGTCGCGCACGCGATGCTATCCGTGTCGGACACGGGCTGGATCGTGCTCGCAATGGTGATGCTGCTGCTCCTCGTCGCGGGAATGGTGCTCGACGGGGTATCCATCTATCTCATCCTCATCCCCATGCTCATGCCGGTCATGCGCGCCTTCGACTGGAACGCCACCTGGTTCGGCATCCTCATGGCGATGACCATCGCGGTGGGGCAGTTCACGCCACCGGTGGCGGTGAACCTGATGGTGACCACCAAGGTCGCGGAGGTGCCCATGGAACGCACCCTGGGCTGGGCGGCCTGGATGGTGGCGGCGATGGTGATCGCACTGGCGCTGGTGATCGTCTTCCCGGGCGTCGCGCTGTGGCTGCCCGAGGCACTGGGCTACCGCGTATGAACGCGTTTGTCCGCATGAGCGAGCGCACACCGGGGCTGGCCGCGGCGGCGCGGGCGAGCCTGCCGGTGTTCTTCGGCTACGTGCCCCTGGGCATGGTCTTCGGTGTGCTCTTCGTCCAGCTCGGCTACGCCTGGTGGTATGCGACGCTGATGAGCATCGCGGTGTTCGCGGGCGCTGCGCAGTTCATGGCGGTGACGCTGCTTGCCGCGGGGGCCGGCGTCGGCGAGATCGCGGTGACTACGGTGGTGATCAACGCCCGCCACGCCTTCTACGGGCTGTCCCTCGGGCCGCGGCTGCCGCGTCGGGGCGTGACGCGCTGGTACCCGGTGTTCGCTCTGACCGACGAGACCTACTCCCTGCTCACGAGCATCCAGGCACCACCGGGGGCGGACCCGGCGCGATTCCGCGTGACTGTCGCCGCGCTGAACCAGTTCTGGTGGGTGCTCGGCACGAGCCTCGGGGCCTGGCTGGGCAGCGGGCTGGGCGGTGACGTCGCGGGCCTCGACTTCGCGCTCACCGCGCTGTTCGTGGTCCTGACCATCGAGCAGGCCATGACCGTGCGCGCCGTGCGGCCCTTCGTCATCGCCGCGGCCGCCGCCGCGGCCGGCTTCGTGTTCGGCGGACGGGACTACATGCTCATCGTCGCGCTGGCGTTCGTGACCGCGGTGCTGTTGGCCGATGGTTCCCGGGAGGCGGCATGAGTGGTGCGGACGGCTACCTACTGGCGGTGATCGCCGCGATGACGGTGGCGACGTTCTTCACCCGTGCGGCACCGTTCCTGGTGCTTGGGCGCTACATGGAGCATCCGCTGGTGCGCCACCTCGGGCGCTACCTGCCGCCGGCGGTGATGCTGCTGCTGGTGGTCTACGCGGTCCGCGACGTCGAGCCGCTCGCGCCGCCCTTCGGTCTCTACCATCTCGCCGCGATCGCGGTGACCGCGCTCTGCCACCTGCGCTGGCGCAACGCGCTGGTGAGCATCGCCGCGGGCACCGCGGTCTTCATGGTGCTCACCCGCCTCGCCCCCCTGGGGTGAGCGGGTCCGCCGGGAGCCAGCCGGCGCCGTAGTCCGCCCGGCGGAAGACCAGTCCGAGCCCGCCGGAGCGGGCGAGGGTGAACAGCAGGAAGGCGAACCACAGGCCGTGGTTGCCCCAGCCGCGGGTCAGCCACCACGCCGGAAGGTAGACCGCGATCACCGCCACCAGCATGGTGTCGCGCATCGCCCGGGCCCGGGTGGCGCCGATGAACAGCCCATCCAGGAGGTAGCTCCACACGGCGACCAGGGGCAGGGCGATGAGCCAGGGCAGGTAGTCGGCGGCGATAGCCCGCACCCGGGGGAGGTCGGTGAGCAGGGCGATGATCGCCTCACCCGCCATCGCGAAGGCGACGCTCGCCAGCACCGCACTCACCAGAGACCAGAGCGTGGCGGCGCGGACCACGGCGGCCAGCCGCCGGCGGCTGTCACGCCCGAGTGCCTCCCCGACCAGCGCCTCGGCGGCATGAGCGAAGCCATCCAGGGCGTAGGAAGTCAGCATCAGGAACTGCATGAGCACGGCATTGGCGGCGAGGATGTCGTCGCCGAACCGTGCCCCCTGGGCGTGGAAGAAGGCGATCGCAAAGAGCAGGCAGAGCGTGCGCACGAACAGCGCCGCGTTCACCCGCAGCAGCCGCAGATAACGTGCAGGCTCGGCGAGCCGTGCCGGTAGCAGTCGTCCGCCGAGGCGGCGCAGGTGCGCCGCGGCGAGGGCCAGTGCGGTCGCCAGGGCAAGGTAGTCGGCGATGACGCTGGCGAGGGCGACGCCGGCGACCGTCCAGCCGAGGCCGACGACCAGCCAGAGGTCCAGCACGATGTTGATCACGTTATTGACCAGCATCAGCACCAGGGTCACCCGGGTGCGTGCCAGCCCGAGGAACCAGCCGATGAGCACGTAGTTGGCGAGTACCGCGGGGGCACTGGCGATGCGCCAGGTGGCGTAGGTATTGGCCAGCCCGGTTACCGCCGGGCTGGCGTCGAAGAGGCTCAGCGCGGCGGGGACGACCCACGGAGCCAGGGCGATCAGGGCGGCGCCGATGGCAGCGGCGATGACCAGGCCCTGGGCGAGCAGCTCGCGTAGGGCGTCGGCGTCGTTGCGCCCGTGGGCCTGGGCGACGAAGCCGGTGGTGCCCATGCGCAGGAAGCCGAAGCCCCAGTAGAGGAAGCTGAACAGGGTCGCACCGAGGGTGACCGCGCCGAGGTAGTCGCTGTCCGGCAGATGGCCCATCACCGCCGTGTCCACCAGCCCCAGCAGCGGCACGGTGACGTTGGACAGGATCAGCGGCCAGGCGAGGGCGACCACCCGGGAGGATGCCTTTCGATTCAGCGTTTTTGCCTTTGTGCCCTGCATTCGCTATGTTCTCCGGGCGCCGGGACGCAGGCGCCGAGATCCGACACATACCGGAGGTAGACCGCCCCCATGCTTTCCCTCACCCCGGCCCAGCTGCGCCGTGCCCTGGCGGTGCTGGTGACCGCTCACATCCTGATCATCGCCGCCAGCAATTACCTGGTGCAGCTCCCGATCCAGGTCTGGGGTGTCCATACGACGTGGGGTGCATTCTCCTTCCCGTTCATATTCCTGGTCACGGACCTGACGGTGCGGGTGTTCGGCAAGGGGCCCGCGCGGCGGATCATCTTCATGGCAATGCTGCCGGCGCTGCTGGTGTCCTATGTCTTCGGCGCCGCCTTCCAGCAGGGGCAGTTCCAGGGCCTGGCAGGGCTCGTCGGGCTGAACGTGTTCGTCGCCCGTATCGCCATGGCGAGCTTCATGTCCTACGTGCTCGGCCAGATCCTCGACATACATGTCTTCGACCGCCTGCGCCAGCGCCGTTTCGCCTGGTGGGTGGCGCCGGCCTCGTCCACGGTGCTGGGCAACCTCGCCGACACGGTGGCGTTCTTTTCACTGGCGTTCTATGCCAGTCCGGACCCGTTCATGGCGGCGCACTGGACGGAGATCGCCGCCGTGGACTACACCACCAAGCTGGTGGTGAGCCTGGCGTTCTTCGTGCCGCTGTACGGGGTGGTACTGGCCGGGCTGCAGCGCTGGGTGCTCGGGCGCGAGGCGAGGGTGCGCGTCGCCGGCTGAGCGCCGGCGACACGGATCGGAATCACGGCCGTGCCGGGTACCAGACCAGGGGCTGGGCGGTGCGGCCGTGGTCGATCTCGAAATCGTGCCGGCGGTACCACTCCAGCAGGGCCTGCTGATCCAGTCCGGTATCGTCGTACGCCGTCGCCTGCCCGAGCAGGGTGACGTTGTAGCGCTCGCAGATCCCCTTGAGCAGCTCCAGCAGCCGGGTTGCCTCGCCTTCGCCGCGGTGGCCGGGATCGGTCTCGATGCGGCAGAGCACGAGGTAGTCGGATTCGGTGTCCACCGCGCCGATCGCATGCCCGATGCGGCGGTGGCGCAACCCCGTGTTGTCCTGCCCGATCGGCTCCGCCTCTTCCGTGGCGTCGAGCCAGGCCTCGAAGGCCGCGTTGATGTCTGCTACCGGCGCCATGCTGTGCATCATCCCCTGTGAACCCCGGACCGTTGTTGTTGCGCGGGGCGAAACGTACCACCCCGGCGACTGGAAGGCGAGCGGTGTCCGCGCGCCGTCGACGGGCGCGAATGGTACCATCGCCGTACAAGCCCTGCAGGGAAGGTGGCCAAGGTGAGGAATACCCCGCGGAACAGCGATCCCGTCCGCTGGCTGAGTGGTGATCATGCCGTATTCGAGGAGCTGCTGTGGCTCCACCAGGAGGCGCTTCTGGAGCGCCGCTGCGCTGTTGCGGTGGAGATATGGGATGCCTGGTTCGAGCGTCTGCGCGCGCATGCGCGGGCCGAGGAGGCGTGGCTGCTGCCGTGTCTCGAGAGCGCGGACTGGGAGACGCCGTGGCCCGCGCGGGTCTATCGGGCGGAGCACGCGCGGCTCCAGCAGCTCGCCGGCGCGCATCGTGCCGCCGTGGCGGAGCATGCCGCCGGCAACGGACCGGGGCGGCGTGAGGCACTCGGGCTGATCGCGGCGGCGCGGCGGGTGGCGGACATGAGCGCGCACCACGAGCAGCGCGAGGAGGAGGGTCTGTTCCCACTGCTGGAGGCCAACCTGCCGGCGAAGGCGTTACAGGCGCTGGGCGAGTCGGTGGCGGCGGAGCTGTCGGCGGCGCCGCTGCCGGCGGTGGCGGCGTTGCGCGGGCGGCTGGACTCGGCGGTCGCCGCCTCCGCCTGACGGCGCCCGTGGGGCGCCGCCGGCGGATGCGGCGCGTCAGTCCTCGTAGCGGCGGAATACCAGGGTGGCGTTGGTTCCGCCGAAGCCGAAGCTGTTGGACATCACCGTGTTGAGCGGCTGCTCGCGGTACTCCGAGACGATGGGCATGCCCTCGGCGTCCGGGTCCAGGTTCTCGATGTTGGCGGAGGCGGAGACGAACCCCTCCTTGAGCATCAGCAGCGAGTAGATCGCCTCCTGCACTCCCGCCGCACCGAGCGAGTGGCCGGTAAGCGACTTCGTCGAGCTCACTGCCGGCATCGACTCGCCGAAGACCTCGTGGATCGCCTGCAGCTCGGTGATATCCCCTGCCGGGGTGCTGGTGCCGTGGGCGTTGACGTAGTCCACCGGGCCTTCGGTGTGAGTGAGGGCCTCGCGCATGCAGCGCACCGCGCCCTCGCCGGAGGGTGCGACCATGTCGTAGCCGTCCGACGTCGCGCCATAGCCGACGAGCTCGGCGTAGATCGGCGCGCCGCGCTCCAGGGCGTGATCGAGGGCCTCGACCACCACCATGCCTGCGCCGCCGGCGATCACGAAGCCGTCACGATCCGCGTCGTAGGGGCGGGACGCCCGCTCGGGGGTGTCGTTGTACTTCGAGGACAGGGCGCCCATGGCGTCGAAGAGCATGGTCATCGACCAGTGCTCCTCCTCGCCGCCGCCGGCGAAGACGACGTCCTGGCGGCCGAGCTGAATCTGCTCCATGGCGGAACCGATGCAGTGGGCGCTGGTCGCGCAGGCCGAGGAGATGCTGTAGTTGACGCCACGGATGCCGAACGGCGTGGCCAGGCATGCGGAGACGGTGCTCGCCATGACCTTCGGCACGGCGAAGGCGCCGAGCTTGCGCACGCCACGCTCGCGCAGCGTGTCCGCGGCCTGGACGAGATTGGAGGTGGAACCGCCTCCCGAGCCCGCGATCAGACCGATGCGCGGATCGGAGATCTGCTCCGCGTCCAGGCCGGCGTCGCGCATGGCGTCCTCCATGGCGACATACGCATACCCCGCGGCGCCGCCCATGAAACGGCGCGGCTTGCGCGGGACGCGCTCGTCGAGGTCGATGTCGACCACGCCGGCGACCTGGCTGCGCAGACCGTACTCGGCATACGCGTCGCGGAAGCGGATGCCGCTGCGGCCCTCGCGCAGGGATCGGGTAACCGTTTCACGATCATTGCCGAGACAGGAGACGATGCCCAGTCCGGTGACGACGACTCGTCGCACGATACCTTCCTCGCTGTTTGCTCAACGCACCTACAGCGCGCTATCCGGGTCCATGAACAGGCCGACCTTGAGATCGGTGGCCCGGTAGATCTCCTCGCCGTCGGCGAGGACTCGGCCGTCCGCGATACCCATCGTCAGACGCCGCCGGATCAGGCGCTTGATGTCCAGTAAGTAGGTCACCTGCCGGTTACGGGGCAGGATCTGACCGGTGAATTTTACCTCGCCACAGCCGAGCGCGCGCCCCTTGCCCTGGCCGCCGGTCCAGCCCAGGTAGAAGCCGAGGAGCTGCCAGAGGGCGTCGAGCCCGAGGCAGCCCGGCATCACCGGGTCGCCGGGGAAGTGGCAGTGGAAGAACCACAGGTCCGGATGGACGTCGAGCTCGGCCTGGACCTCGCCCTTGCCGTACGCCCCGCCTTCGGAGGATATCCTGCTGATGCGGTCGAACATGAGCATGTTCGGCACCGGCAGCTGCGGGTTGCCCGGACCGAAGAGCTTGCCGTGGCCGCACTCGAGCAGCTCCTCGTAGCTGTAACTGGGTTGTCCTGTCATGCGTCTCCCAACCGTATCCACTGGGGGAACCGGATCGCGCCGCGGGCGGTCCGGCCGATGGCCCTGGCAGGTCCCTGCCCGGTGTTGCGGCGGTGCCGCCTTGACGGGGGTGGTTGCCGGCGTCTAGAAAGAGGTCTAGTAATTTCGCGCTAACCCTACTGTGAGACCCGCGGCGAGGCAAGACACGATCGCGCCGTGATGACGTCGGCACATCCCTGGCCGGCGATTATCCGGTAGAATGATTGATCCTGGCTATCGACTTCCGCGCCCGCGTCGATTATACAAGCCACCACAGGCGCGTTATCCTTCGCGCGTTTTTTCAGTTCCCCTGGAGGCATTGATGAGCGAAAACATCGTCAGCATCACCGACGGCAACTTCGAGGACGAGGTTCTCAAGGCCGATGGCCCGGTCCTGGTGGACTTCTGGGCCGAGTGGTGCGGCCCCTGCAAGATGATCGCCCCCGTGCTCGAGCAGGTCGCCGAGGAGTATGCGGGCAAGCTCAAGGTCTGCAAGCTCAACATCGACGACAATCCGGAGACCGCGCCCAAGTACGGCGTGCGTGGCATCCCCACGCTGATGGTCTTCCGCAGCGGCGATGTCGCGGATACCAAGGTCGGCGCCCTGAGCAAGGCGCAGCTGACCCAGTTCGTTGACGCCAACGTCTAGAGACAGCCCGTCGCACCAAACCGCGTCAGGGCAGAGGGAGTGTCGGCGCCGGGGCCCCGTCCCGGCCTGTATGTGATGACGTCCCCGGCCCGACGGGCCGGCTCCCGGTAACCTGACGGTCTGGTTAGACCCCGCCTCCACCGGGTCTGCGGGTGCCGCCCGGCACCCGCAGACCGGGCTCATCCCCGGCCACGACCCGTGTCCGTGGCCGCCGCCTTCTCCGACCCCAGCCATTCCCCGACCTGTGCGGCGATACCGTCCGCGTCCAGGCCCAGCCGCGAGAGCAGGGTGGCCGGGTCGCCGTGATCGGTGAATCGGTCCGGCAGGCCGATGTGGCGGCAGACGGCCGTCTCCCCGGCGGCGTCCAGCGCCTCGGCCACCGCGCTGCCGGCGCCGCCGGCGATCACGTTCTCCTCCACGGTCACCAGAAGCTCGTGCGTGGCGGCGGCCTTCAGCACCGCGTCTTCATCCACCGGCTTGACGAAACGCATGTTGATCACCGTGGCGTCCAGTCGCTCGGCGGCCGCCAGGGCAGGCGCGAGCATGCTGCCGAATGCGAGCAGGACGACGCGGTGGCCGTTCCGGCGCGGCTCTGCACGGCCGATGGGCAGGGCCTGCATCTCCGGGGAGACCGTGACCCCGGGGCCCGTTCCCCGGGGGTAGCGGACCGCCGCGGGACCGTCGTGCCGGTAGCCCGTGTAGAGCATCTGTCGGCACTCGTTCTCGTCCGCGGGGGCCATCACCACGAGGTTGGGGATGCAGCGCAGGTACGAGAGGTCGAAGCTGCCGTTATGGGTCGGTCCGTCCGCGCCCACCAGGCCGGCACGATCGAGGGCGAGGAGTACTGGCAGCTCCTGGAGGGCGATGTCGTGGATGAGCTGGTCGTAGCCGCGCTGCAGGAACGTCGAGTAGATCGCGAGCACCGGGCGCTCGCCCTCGCAGGCGAGGCCGGCGGCGAGGGTGACGCTGTGCTGCTCGGCGATCCCGACGTCCAGGTAGCGCCCGGGGAAGCGCCGGGCGAACTCCACCAGGCCGGAGCCCTCGCGCATGGCCGGGGTGATGCCCCAGACCCGGCTGTCGCGCTCGGCGATATCGCACAGCCACTCCCCGAATACCTGGGTATAGCTCGGCCGGCCGCCGCCACTGCCGCCGGTCAGCCCCTCGGCGGGATCGAACGCCTTCACGCCGTGGTAGGCGATGGGATCCTCCTCGGCCAGGGCGTAGCCCTTGCCCTTGCGGGTGACCACGTGCAGGAGCAGTGGTCCGGGCGTGGTGCGCAGACGGCGCAGCACCGGGAGCAGGGCCGAGAGGTCGTGGCCGTCCACCGGCCCGAAGTACTGGAAGCCGAGCTCCTCGAAGAAGGTCCCGGGCACGACCATGCCCTTGGCATGGGCCTCGGCGCGCCTGGCGAACTCGCGCATCGCCGGGGGCATGTGCTCGAGAACGCGCTTGCTCTCGCGACGGAGGTTGCCGTAGAGGCCGCCGGCGAGCAGCCGCGCGAAGGTACGCGAGAGCGCGCCGACGTTCTCGGAGATGGACATCTCGTTGTCGTTGAGTATCACGAGCATGTCCGGGCGGGCGTCGCCGGCGTGGTTCAGCGCCTCGAAGGCCTGGCCCGCGGTCATGCCGCCATCGCCGATCACCGCGCAGACCCGCCGGCCGTCGCCGCGGGCGCGGGCCGCGAGCGCCATGCCGATCGCCGCACTGAGTGAGGTGCTGGAGTGACCGACGCCGAAGGTATCGTAGGGGCTCTCGTCGCGCTTGGGAAAGCCGGCGAGGCCGTCGGTCTTGCGCACGGTGCCGATGCGCTCGCGCCGCCCGGTGAGGATCTTGTGGGGATAGCACTGGTGGCCGACGTCCCAGACGAGCCGGTCCTCCGGGGTCTGGTAGACGTAGTGCAGGGCGATGGTCAGCTCCACGACCCCGAGGCCGGCGGCGAGGTGGCCGCCGGAGCGGGCCACGCTGTGGAGCAGAAAGTCCCGCAGCTCGCGGGCGAGCGCGGGGAGCTCGCCGGCGGACAGGGCGCGCAGGGCCTCGGGGGAGTCGATGCCTTCGAGCAGGGGGTAGTCTCCGGGTGTCATGATGTCCCTGGTCAGTCCGTGTCGTCGTCGAGGTCCTCGACGATGAAGTCCTCGAGATCGTAGGGCGGCGCTACCGCCTGTTCGCCGACCACCCGGCCGCGCACGGACATGCCCGCGCGATGTACCGTCTCCGGGTCGCCGGAGACCAGTGGGTGCCACCACGCCAGCCCGCGACCCTCGGCCACACGGCGGTAGGCGCAGCTCTTCGGCAGCCAGCCGAAGCGCTCCACCCGCTCCGGGGTGAGGGTGATGCAGTCCGGCACGTGGCGGTGGCGATGCGCATAGTCGCTGCACAGCGCGGTGCGGGTGTCGAGCAGCCGGCAGGCCAGCTCGGTGAAGTGGTAGTCGCCGTCCTCGTCCTCGAGCTTGTGAACGCAGCACTTGCCGCAGCCGTCGCACAGGGCCTCCCACTCGGGCGCGGAGAGCTCGTCGAGGCGCTTGCGCTCCCAGAACGGGCGTTCGGCGGCGCCGGAAAAGCTGCCAGTCATGCGCGGGTCGTCCTCGTCGTCGGCGCGGTGTTTCCGGGGCTCGGTGCGGATCCGCCGGGTCATGTATAATCGCGGCGCTTTGACGATGCCACACTCCAACGCCCGAGCGCACGGAACCCCATGAGCGAGTTTCTCCAGGAGGTCGCCCGGCGGCGCACCTTCGCGATTATCTCACACCCGGACGCGGGTAAGACCACCGTCACCGAAAAGCTCCTTCTCTACGGCGGCGCGATCCAGATCGCCGGGACCGTGAAGGGGCGCAAGTCCGATCGCCATGCCACCTCCGACTGGATGGAGCTGGAGAAGCAGCGCGGTATCTCGGTGACCTCCTCGGTGATGCAGTTCCCGTACAAGGAGCGGATCGTCAACCTGCTCGATACCCCCGGGCACGAGGACTTCTCCGAGGACACCTACCGCACGCTTACCGCGGTGGACTCGGCGCTGATGGTCATCGATGCGGCCAAGGGCGTCGAGGAGCGCACGATCAAGCTCATGGACGTCTGCCGGTTGCGTAGCACGCCGATCATGACCTTCATGAACAAGCTCGATCGCGAGGGGCGCGACCCGATGTCGCTCATGGACGAGGTCGAGGAGGTGCTGCGTATCCGCTGCGCCCCGGTGACCTGGCCCATCGGCATGGGCAAGGGCTTCAAGGGCGTGTTCCACCTCCTCGATGACCGCGTGCACCTGTTCAGCGCCACCCACGAGGGGCGGATCAACGAGGGCGAGACCATCGAGGGCCTGGACAACCCGCGCCTCGACGAGGTGCTCGGCGACGACGCCGGGACCCTGCGCGAGGAGGTCGAGCTGATCCGCGAGGCCAGCAATCCCTTCGACGTCGAGGCCTACCGCCGCGGCGAGCTCACGCCGGTGTTCTTCGGCTCGGCGATCAACAACTTCGGCGTGCGCGAGCTCCTCGACCGCTTCGTTGAGGACGCCCCCTCGCCCCAGCCCCGGGAGACGGAAACCCGCGAGGTGGCCGCCGAGGAGGAGACGTTCTCCGGGTTCGTGTTCAAGATCCAGGCCAACATGGACCCGAACCACCGTGACCGCATCGCCTTCCTGCGGGTGTGCTCCGGGGTCTACGAGAAGGGTGCCAAGGTCCATCACGTGCGCATCGGCAAGGACGTGAAGATCGCCAACGCCATCACCTTCATGGCCTCGGACCGGGACAACATCGCCAATGCCTATCCCGGCGACATCATCGGGCTGCACAACCATGGCACCATCCAGATCGGCGATACCTTCACCGCCGGCGAGAAGCTCAAGTTCACCGGCATCCCGAACTTCGCCCCGGAGCTCTTCCGCCGGGCGGTTCTGCGCGACCCCATGCGCATGAAGGCGCTGCAGAAGGGACTGGTCGAGCTCTGCGAGGAGGGGGCCTCGCAGCTGTTCCGGCCGCTGCAGGGCAACGACCTGATCGTCGGCGCCGTGGGCGTGCTCCAGTTCGACGTGGTCGCCTTCCGGCTGAAGAACGAGTACGGCGTGGAGTGCAGCTTCGAGCCGGTGAACGTGGCGACCGCCCGCTGGGTGGACAGCGACGATTCGAAGCGCCTGGAGGAGTTCCGCGAGCGCAATGTCGCGAACCTCGCCGAGGACGTCGCCGGCAACCTCACTTATATCGCCCCTTCCCGGGTGAACCTTCAGCTCACCGAGGAACGCTGGCCGGAGATCGGCTTTCACGCCACGCGGGAGCACTGAGTGCCCCCGCGGTGTCGGGGGCGTCAGTTGAGGGCGCTGCTGTCGGTCACGTTCACGCCGGCGTCGGCCAGGGCCTGGCGTACGCCGTCGTCGTTGGCCGGGTCCACCGGCCGGGTGAGATCCCACAGCAGGTAGGTGTTGAAGCCCAAGGCCACGGCATCCTCCGCGGTCCATTTCACGCAGAAGTCCCGGGCCAGCCCGCAGACGAACACGTCCGTGACCCCGCGCTCGCGCAGGTAACCGGCCAGCCCCGTGGGCGGGCGCTCGCCCTGGGCGTCGACGTTGTTGCGGAAGCCGCTGTAGCTGTCCACCGCCGGGTCCTCGCCCTTGCGGACGATCACCGACGCGCGCTCCCAGGGCAGGCCGTCGTGGAGCGCCGCGCCCGCGGTGCCCTGTACGCAGTGGTCCGGCCAGAGGACCTGCTCGTGGCCGTAGAGCTCGATGATGTCGAAGGGCTGACGGCCCTCGTGGCTGCTGGCGAAGGAGATATGCCCCGCGGGATGCCAGTCCTGGGTGGCCGCGATCTGGCCGAAGTCGCTGTCGCGCATGATTGTGGCGACACCGTCCAGGATCTCCGAGCCACCCTTGGTGGCGAGGGCGCCGCCCTCCATGAAGTCCGGCTGCATGTCGACCACGATCAGGGCGGAACGCTCCCGGTCGACCCGGACAGGCTGTTGTGCTGCCATGCTCACCTCCGGTTCTCTACCGGAGATGGATGGAGGCGCCGCGCCGGGGAGACAACCCCGCACGGCGCCGTCGCGGCACTCAGGAGAAGCGTCCGACCCCGGCGTCCTCGAGGGTGTCGCGGATCTCGTCCATGATCGCCGGGTCGTCGATGGTGGAGGGCACGGGGACGTCGTCCTCCTGGGCAAGGCTGCGGATGGTCTTGCGCAGGATCTTGCCTGAACGGGTCTTGGGCAGTCGCGGGACGACCATCACCCGGCGCAGGGCGGCCACGGCGCCGATCTCCTCGCGCACCCGGGCGACCAGGGCGGCCTCGACCGCCTCCGGGGTCATGTCGACGCCGTCCTTGAGCACCACGAAGCCCACCGGCACCTGTCCCTTGAGCTCGTCGGGCAGGCCCACCACGGCACACTCAGCGACCGCCTCGTAGCCGCCGATGACCTCCTCCATGGCGCCGGTGGAGAGGCGGTGACCGGAGACGTTGATGACGTCGTCGGTGCGGCCCATCACGAACAGGTAGCCGTCCTCGTCGAGATAGCCACCGTCACCGGAGAGGTAATGGCCGTGGAAGGTGCTCAGGTAGCTGCGCTCGAAGCGCTCGTCGTCATTCCACAACGTCGGCAGCGTCCCCGGGGGCAGCGGCAGCTGCACGACGATGTTGCCGATCTGCCCGGCGGCGGCGGGTTCGCCGTCGTCGTCGAGGACGCGCACGCGGTAGCCGGGGGCGGGCACGGTGGCGGAGCCCGGCTTGATTGGCAGCCGCTCGACGCCGATGGGGTTGGCCGCGATGGCCCAGCCGGTCTCGGTCTGCCACCAGTGGTCGATGATCGGGCAATCCAGGTGCTCGTCGAGCCATTCGTAGGTGGGTGGGTCCAGGCGCTCGCCGGCCACGAACACGTTGGCGAGTCCGGAGAGGTCGTAGCGCTGCTTGTGCCTGGCCTCCGGGTCCTCCTTCTTGATCGCGCGGAAGGCGGTGGGGGCCGTGAAGAAGGTCTTTACGCCGTGCTCGGCGATCACCCGCCAGAACGCCCCGGCGTCGGGGGTGCGCACCGGCTTGCCCTCGTAGACGATGGTCGTGCAGCCGCGGATCAGCGGGGCGTAGACGATATAGGAGTGGCCCACGACCCAGCCCACGTCGGAGGCCGCCCAGTAGACCTCGCCGGGATGGGTGTCGTAGACGACGTCCATGCTGTAGTTCATGGCCACGGCATGGCCGCCGTTGTCCCTCACCACCCCCTTGGGTTTACCGGTGGTGCCGGAGGTGTAGAGGATGTAGAGCGGGTCGGTGGCGGCCACGGATACCGGATCGACGGGGGAGGCGCTTTCCATGAGCTCGAACCAGTCGTGGTCGCGCCCGGGCTCCAGCGCCGCCTCCGCCTGCTCCCGCGGCACGATCACGGTGTGTGCCGGCGGGTGGGCGGCGATCTCCAGTGCCCGGTCGACCAGGGGCTTGTAGGGGATGACCCGGTCGAACTCGATGCCGCAGCCCGCTGATACCACCACCTTGGGCCGGGCGTCGTCGATGCGCACCGCCAGCTCGTGGGGGGAGAAGCCGCCGAAGACGACCGAGTGGATCGCGCCGAGCCGCGCGCAGGCGAGCATGGCGATGAGGGTCTCCGGGATCATCGGCATGTAGATCACGACCCGGTCGCCGTGCTCCACGCCGAGCCCCCGCAGGGCGCCGGCGAAGCGGGCGACCTGATCCTGGAGCTCGGTGAAGCTGATGTGCCGCTGGGTGCCGGTGGCCGGCGAGTCGTGGATGATCGCGGTCTGCTCGCCGGCACCGCGCTGGACGTGGCGATCCACGGCGAGGTGGCAGGTATTCAGGCGGCCGTCCGGGAACCAGCGGTAGTGGCCGCGCTCGTCGCGGCCGAGGATGGTCTGCGGGAATTCATACCAGTCGATCTCGCGGGCGCGCTCTCGCCAGAAGCCTTCCGGGTCGTCGACGGACTGACGATAGACGTCCTGATAGCGTCTCATGATGCTCTCCTCCCTGCCTTGTGCTGGCCGGTTGTGCTGTCTCTTCCCGGTAGCGCCCGCGCGCACCCCGCCGGGGGCAATGCCGCCTCCGGTGAGGGGTTTGTTATTGCAGCATAGATGGCCGCGACGGGGGATTGAATAAGTCAATTCACGTCCCGCGCCAGCATTGCCGCGCGGTCCGGGGCGTCATCCGGCGGCGTGTCCGGGCGCACGTCCGTGTGCCGTTCCGGCCGTCGTCAAGGGCGTGTCAGGGCGGCGTCGGTGAGCCGCCGTGTCAGCGCAGCGGCTGTGGCCGCTCGATGGCGTAGCCCTGGAGATAGTCCGCGTCGATCTCGCGGAGCCGGTCGAAGAGGTCGATGCGCTCGACGCCCGCGGCGATGATCCGGCGCCCGAGGAGGTGGGCCATCTCGGTGACGGTCTGGGTCATCGCCTGATCGGCGCGGTCGAGATCGATGCGCTCGATCACCTGGGGGTCGAGCTTTAACAGGTCCACCGGGAGCAGCCGCATGAAATCGTAGCCGGCGAGGGTGGTGCCGAAGGCGTCGATGCACAGCTCCACGCCAAGGCCGTGGGCACGGTCGAGGAAACGCACCACGCGTTCGAGCTGGCCGGCCGCGGTGGCCTCGCTGATCTCGAGGCAGACCCGGGCGTTGCCGTCGCGTTCCCGCCCGGCGGAGAGGCGGGAGAGGGTATCGAGGACGGTGTCGTCATCCACGCTTGCCGCGGCGATGTTCACGTGGACCACCGTATCGCGTCCATCCCGCGCCGCCAGGCGCCGGGCAAGGGCCATGCCGTGACGGATCATTGTGCTGTCGAGCTGGGGCATGCGCCCGCGCTGGCGGGCGACACCGAGGAACTCCCCGGGCAGCAGCCGCTGTTCGCCGCCACGGTCGTAGAGGGCGGGGAACAGCTCGTAGCGCTGCTCGCGCTGACGCTCGCCGTCCCGTGGCTGGATGCGCTGGGCGCGCAGGGAGAGCGAGTCGGCCTGGATGGCGTCGTCGATGAGCCGGCAGAGATAGTCCTGGTCCACCGGGGACTCGTGGCTCGGTGCGGGCACGAGTGCGCTGGCCTCGTTGTCCCGGGCGCGGGCGCACGCCTCGCCGAGGCGCTCGAGGAGCCGGTCCGGGATGCTGTTGTCAGTGTCGAAGACGGTGACCACGGCGGCGACGCGCCAGGGGGTGTCGGCCAGCTCGCCGCGGATGCGTCCGGGCAGCGCACTGACGCTGCGGCGCAGGCGCTCGGTGAGCAGCTCCGCGGCCTCGGTGTCGGCGACGTCGATCACCGCGGCGAACTCGTCGCCGCTGACCCGGGCGACGATGCCGTGGGCGCCGGCGGCACGGCGGATCAGGTGCGCGGCGCGCCGCAGCAGCCGGTCGCCGGTCACGCGCCCGGCGCGCTCGTTGATGGCATTGAGGTCGCGCAGCGCGATCTGCACCACCGCGTAGCGGCGGCCGGCGCCGTAGTGCGCGAGCTGCTCCAAGGCCCGCGCGAAGGTCTTGCGGTTGTAGGCTTCGGTGAGCGGGTCGCGTGTCGCCCGGCGGATCAGGGTGTCATGGGCCTGCACCAGCGTCTCGCGCCACTGGCGTTCGGTGAAGGGGGCCTCGTCGAGGTCGTCGACCACGCGGCAGCCGTCGCGCAGGGTGTTGGCGACCTCGTCCAGCCCCAGCTCCCGGGTGGTGTGTCCATCGCGCGCCAGGAAAACGAACCGGCGGCGGTGCGTGTCCATCCAGCGCAGCTGGAGCGGCTCGCCCTCGCGCGCGGGGACCAGCCAGTCGCCGATGCCGAGCAGGCGCGCCCGTGCCTGCCACAGGCCCGGGCGTTCCGGGGGGCCGTGGGGACGCGGTGGTGCGTCGGTGTAGTCGATCGCCGGCTCCGGGGACTCGCCGCGGCACACGGCGAGCACCGCCGACTCGATGGCGTCCAGAGTGTCCGCCAGCCCCGGCGTGAGGCGCGAGAACTGGCGGAGCTGGAAGCGTGCGTACTCGACCACCCGCTCGGCATCGCGGATCGGGCCCGGTGCCTCGTCGTCGTGTCCCAGTCCGGCGAGCAGCCGGTCGATCACGGCCACGCAGCGCCGCCAGGTATCGTGCTCGCCACCGAAGCGCAGCCGCACGAGCACCAGCAGGTTCCGCCAGCCGTCCGTCATCAGCTGTGAGAGCAGCTGTGGTACGCGATGCCCGTCGATACGCTCCGCGAGGACAGCGTCGACGGCCTCACGGGCCTGCTCCAGCCGGTCCCGGCCTGCGAGCTGGCTGTCAATCCGCTCGATCTGCTGGGCGCGCTCGCGCAGTGGTTCCGCCGCTGCCTCGGCGACCCGTCGTGCGGCGTCGTCCACCATCGTCGCTTCGCCCCGTTCCAGTGCCGGGCGAACGAGCGCGTCCACGGTCTGGCGCAGGCCGAGGGCGTTGCGTTCCGGGAGGACGTTCATGGCCACCCCGGCGCGCTCCATGGCATCGATAAGCCGGTTGACCGGGCTGGTGCCGCCGGCGAGGAAGGCGCCACTGTCGATCTGTTCCTGACGGGCGGCGGCGGCGAGCTCGTCGGCCCAGTCACGGACGTAATCCGGGGTGGCGCGGTCGGCACGGATCTGGCGGAACCAGCGATCCACTGCGGCGAGGTTCTGGCGCTGGTCCACCGAGGCCGGGCGCGTCGCGGCAGGAGTCGGTCCCGCGATGCCGGTGTCGCCGTCGGCCGGGGCGGCCGCGGGGCCGTGGTCGCCGGCACTATCAGAGGGGCCGGCCCCGCCGGTGTCGTTGGCCAGGGTCTCGAGCTCCCGGGCAACACTGGTGAGCGCGGCGGTGGTGACCCGCTCGCCGTCGTGGCCGCCACCCGCCGCGGCCGTCGGGTGCGGTTCCGTGACCTCCGTCGCGCGGCCGGTCGCCACCCCGTGGCCGGTAATGCGGGAGCGGCCGCGTTTGCCGGCGGAGCGGGCGTTGTCGTCGGACAGGGCCCGTCCGCCGCCGAGCATCCGGATCTCCGGACGCTCCTTCTCGGCGTCGGGCAGCAGCCCGGCCTCGCGGAACTCGGCGTTGATGCGCTCGTAGAAACGTGGCAGGGCGCTGAAGACCTTCTGGCCGAACACCTCGTAGATGGTATGGACGGCGATCGACGGTACGCGGTCGAGGCCCAGGGTCTCGCTGAGGGCGCGGGTCAGGCCCTCCGGCGAGACCGGGTTGGTCGAATCGTCCAGGGAGGCGTCCAGGGCGTAATTCAGGCGGCGATTGAGCGCGCGCAGCGCATTCCGGTTGCGTCGCTCGGCGTCGCCGACGAGCTCGGAGCGGCGCAGCCAGTCGTCGAATTCCTGCTCGTCGACCAGTGACAGCTCACCGGGTGTCGGGTCGTGCTCGGGCTCCTCGTCGATCTCGCCGCTGCCCTCGCTGAGGTGGTCGACACCGTCGAGGACATGACGCAGGAAGGTTGTGGGCAGTGTCTCGCGCTGGCGACGAACGATCTGGAAGGTCTTGAAGACGCTCGTCTGCTCCTGTGTCGTGGCCACGGTGCGCGAGCGGTTGAACAGCTCGTCCACCACGTCGGAGGCGAAGGTCGGGATGGTTTCGTTGCATAGCCATTCGGCGTGGCGCCGGCAGACCTCGTGGACCCAGCGGACCCGGGCGTTCGCGCCGCTGCGCGGTGCCGGCGATTCCGGCCGCGGCGGTGCGCCGGCGCCCGCGACGGACTGGAGGGTGCCGACCAGCTCCGGCTGGGGGCTCTCGAACGCCAGGCCGACCCCGGCCGGGGTGCTGCGGGCGATGCGCGCGGCGATTTCGCGGGTCTCGCCGGCGACGGGATCGTAGAAACACACGTGGCGGTGATCGTCGATCGTCAGCGACGCGGCTGCGCCCGAATCGTCGACGGCGGCGAATACGCCGCCGACGCAGACGTCCTGCAGGGTCACGGCGACCCGGTTCTGCCCCTGATCGACAATCTCCGCCGGCCACTGGACCGGGTGTCTCTGGTATGCCCGACGCTCACGGCTCATGGTTCTGCCTTGTCTGCCGCGTGAGTGGATGCCCCGCGCGTCCCCCTCGACGCGCCCGGCGCGGATCAGTTCATGCCGGCCGGCGTCTCGCCGCGCGCGGCGCGGTGGAGCGCGGCGAGGATGTCCTCGCGCGCGATGATGCCGACCAGCCGCTCCTCGTCGAGGACCGGGAAGGCCTTGTTGCGCATTTCCACCATGCGCTGGAGCACCCGTGTCAGGGGCAGCTCCGGCGGGACCCACAGCGGGTCCCGGGTCATGCCGTCCGCCACCGGACGGCACATGATTTCCTCGTAGGGCGGCATCATGTGCGCGGTGTCGAAACGGAAGGCGGCGAGCAGGTCGAGCTTGGTGATCACGCCGCAGAGCGTGCCACCGTCGTCGACCACAGGAATGCTGTTGAAGTCGTACTGCGCGAACAGGGCATCCAGTGCGGACAGCGGCTGGTCCGGGGCGATGGTGATTACGTCACGCACCATGACGTGATGCACCTTGTAATCGAGGAACGGATACATGGTGGCCACCTCCTGCTAGCCGTGTGCCGCTGCACCGGCCGTGCCGGTGCCCTGCCTGTGCGCCGGTGGGCGATCCCGGCCCGGGCGCGGGCGCACGCCGTGTTGCCCGCATCCGCGGGCGTAAGGGTCGTGCGCGGCCGCGCGCCGTCGCCGTGCGCCCGTGTCATGGGCCGGGCAGGCAGGCCGGTGTCTCCCTGGCCCGACAACATACCGCATCACACGGCGTTTTGCCCGGGATCGCACAAAAAACCGGACGTTCCCGTCCGGCGGTACGCCTACTGCGCGCGCAGCGGCGTCAGCTCCAGGGTCACGCGGCGGTTCTGCTGACGGCCCTGCTCGGTGTCGTTGCTGGCGATCGGGTAGTCCTCACCGTAGCCTCGGGCGATGATCCGCTGACTGTTGATGCCACGGTTACGGAGGTAGTCCGCCACGGTCTGTGCCCGCCGCTCCGAGAGGCGCTGGTTGTAGTCCGCCGGACCGGTGCTGTCGGTATGGCCGGCGACGTTGATCACGGTCTTCTCATATTCCTTGAGCACGAGCGAGACGGAGTCGAGGACGTCGAAGAACTGCGAGCGCAGGTCGGCACTGTCCGTGGCGAAGGTGACGTTGCCGGGCATGTTGAGGATGATGCGGTCCCCTTTGCGGGTGACGCTCACACCGGAGTTGCGCAGGCGCTGGCGCAGCTCCGCCTCCTGGCGGTCCATGTAGTTGCCGATTGCCGCCCCGGAGAGGCCGCCGATCCCGGCGCCGATGAGCGCGTGCTGCCGGCGCTCGGTGGCATCATCGCCGGTGGCCAGTCCCACCACGGCGCCGGCGACCGCCCCCACCAGC